>DASZYN010000028.1:0-31677 GCA_035545435.1 Acidobacteriaceae bacterium
CCGGAACCCGGTGGTTCGTACCGCATCCCGGTAGAGCGAGGAGATTTGCGCATGCCCCTTGTGAGGTAGAACAATCAGGAAGCAATCGCATTCATGAAGATTCCACCACTTTTCGTTCGCGCTCATCCGAAGGACAACGTCGCCATTGTGGTGAACGAGGGGGGATTGCCTGCGGGCAGCCGGTTTGAGTCGGGGCTGGTGCTCGCAGAGGCGGTGCCCGAGGCAAACAAGATTGCTCTGACGGACCTGGCTGAGGGCGCGGCGATCATTCGTTATGGAGAGATCATTGGACACGCACAGCGTGCGCTCCCTGCCGGCAGGTGGGTGCGCGATGATCTGGTGCGGATGCCGGCTCCGCCAAGTCTCAATTCCCTGCCGATCGCAACCGCGGTGCCGAAGCCCTTGCCGCCGCTTGAAGGCTGCACCTTCGATGGGTACGTGAATGAGGATGGCTCGGTGGGGACCCGCAACATTCTGGGCATCACCACGACGGTGCAATGCGTCGCGGCGACTGTGGACTACGCGGTGCGGCGGATCAAGTCGGACCTCTTGCCGCGTTATCCAAATGTGGATGATGTGATTGCGCTCACCCATGGCTACGGTTGCGGGATCGCGATCGATGCGCCGGGTGCGGAGATTCCCATCCGAACCCTGCGCAACCTGAGCCTGAACCCCAACCTCGGCGGTGAGCCGATGGTGGTGAGCCTGGGATGCGAGAAACTGCAGCCGGTAACTCTGATGCCTTCGAATACGCTGCCGGTGCTCGAAAACAGACCTTACATCGTCCGATTGCAGGACGAGGAGCATCGCAGCTTTGGAGATATGGTGACCGCCATCATGCGCATGGCGGAGGAACGGCTGACGCGGCTGAACGCGCGCCGACGCACGCGGCGTCCAGCGTCGGACCTCGTGGTGGGCCTGCAGTGCGGAGGCAGTGATGCCTTTTCAGGTGTGACGGCGAATCCGGCACTGGGGTATGCGGCCGATCTGCTGGTGCGTGCAGGAGCCACGGTGATGTTCTCCGAGGTGACCGAGGTGCGCGATGCGATCCACCTGCTGACCGCGCGAGCCACCGACGAAGCTGTCGCCCAGGATCTGATTCGCGAGATGGCGTGGTATGACGACTACTTGCGACGCGGGGCAACGGATCGAAGTGCGAACCCAAGCCCCGGCAACAAGAAGGGCGGTATCTCGAATATTGTTGAAAAGGCGCTGGGGTCAGTCGCAAAAGCGGGGTCGACGGCGCTGGTGGGCGTGGTTGGCCCAGGTGAGCGCGTGACCAGAAAAGGGCTGGTGTTCGCGGCAACACCGGCGAGCGATTTTGTGTGCGGCACGCTGCAGTTGGCCGCGTCCATGAACATGCACGTGTTTACAACGGGTCGTGGCACGCCGTACGGCTTGGCCATGGCGCCCGTGATCAAGGTGGCGACTCGAACGCCGCTGGCTGAACGATGGGCCGACCTGATCGACGTGGATGCAGGAACGATTGCGACCGGGCAAGCCAGCATCCGTGAAGTTGGCAAGCAGATCTTCGGAATGATCCTCGACGTGGCAAGCGGGCGGAAGCAGACGTGCGCGGACCGGTGGGGCCTGCACAACGACCTGGTGTTGTTCAATCCGGCGCCGATCACATGAAGATCTGCCGAGCAACGTCCGGTTAGTTCTTTTCCGGCGCAAAGCTTCCCACAACCCGAGCGCGCAGGTCGCGATGCACGCGAAGTGACGCGGAAATCTCGGCGCAGGTACGGCGCAGGTGCTCGGCAAGGGCCGGAACCTGATGTGGCTGGATGCGCGAGGAAGCGCAGGAGACGCTAAGAGCCGCGATGGGGTTGTGATCATGATCGAAAATGGGAGCACCAATACACCGGGCGCCCAGTTCAACCTCCTCGTCATCGATGCTGTAGCCGCGGCGGCGTACGCGCTGCAAAGCCTGAAGGAGTTCGCCGCCTGACCCAATGGTTTTGGGAGTCAGGGGTTCAAATGTCATCTGATCGATCAGCTGGCGAACCTCGGTCTGCGGCAGCCAGGCGAGCATAGCCTTGCCCATAGCGGTGCAGTAGGCAGGATTGGAACTACCGGTCCTGGAGCCTTTGCAAACGCGAGTGGCGGGACCGGCCTTGTCGAGATAAACGACGGAGGTCCGCTGCAGAACACCGAGATGCACGGTTTCACCCAGCCTCAGCGAGAGGGAGCGAAGGGATGGCTGGATCTGCCTACGGAGGTCCATCTGCTCGACGGCGCGACTGCCGAGGGTATAGAGCTTGAGGCCGAGGCGGTAGCGGTCCTCCGGCGTGCGCTCGAGCAGCATACCCCTTTCGAGCACCATAAGCGCGCGATGGGCTGTGCTCTTATGCAGGCCCATGCTGCGGCAGATATCGGCGAGACTCAGAGGGACATCGCTTTCGCTGATGTACTCGAGAACGGAGAGCGCGCGGTCAAGGCACTGCAGGCGATAGGGATCGCGAAGCGAGCTGGTGTCTCGCGGTGTCATTTTCATCGGTTTTCCCTCAATGCTGCGAGGTTGCGATTCACCCCCGGCGGCAGACCACCCAGGTACATGTAACTCAGAGAGTGACTCTGCGCGAGGATGGATGCGAGAGCGGCATCCGGAAAGCGTGACTGCCAGATGACTCCCCAGCTGATTTGTTCCGCCGCTGGCGCGCCCCTCGTCGGAGTGTCCTGGGCAATCCCGGTGGCCTTCTCAAAGAAGTGGTTGTTCTTCAGACCATCGACGCACAGGCGCTCAAGACGCGCGAGCGCGTGGTCGCGCTCCGCATAGAGATCGAGGCCGTTCACCTGGCCGAACTCCGCAATGTAGACCAGCGGGGACAACGCGTAGAGGTGATAATGCAGGGCGCGCTGGCCGCGAGCCATCTCGAGCGGCAAGGAGCCATCGGGCTGAATCTGAGCCACACCGGTGCGGTAGGCTGCAACGGCCCAGCCAAAAAGCCGGGGGTTATTCGCGGCAACGCCCGCCGCCGCGGCCTCAACGCCGGCCCAGTAAAGGTGATTATTCTTCGCGTCGGAGGAGTCGTAGAACGCGACGGTTTGGCGGGCAACGCTGACGATCCAGGAAATGACGAGGTCGCGGACAGCCGGGGTCTCAAGGCCGCTGTCGCGAACTTTCAACCAGCTGACGGCGATGGCTCCGATGACCCAGCCCTGTACGTAGTAAGCCTGACGCGAGGACATCTTTCCCGTAAGAACTCCCTCACGAGCAGCGGCTTCCATATGACTCAGAGCGCACGTGGCTGCAGCGCGGCTCCCAGAGGTTCGCCACGCATCGGCGGCATCGACAATGACCTGGCCGAGGTTCTTGTACGGACCTGAGCTTTCGGAGTAAGCCTTCCACTTTGCCGGATCGATGACGGAGGCTTTGCTGTCGGAGTAAAAACCGTCGGTAGTGAGATCGCGCGAAAGATAAGCGATGGGCGGGCAGGTGTAAGGCTCGTCGGTCGGCACGATGGGATGGTCGTCCCAGGGAGAACGAAGAGGCGAGGTTGACGCCGAGGCTGCAGCGAACGCGATGGTGATTGCGGCGATCGCCCGCATCGTGATGGAGAGTCCAGACCTGCACTTAGAGCGCATAATCCTCACGAGAGGGAACGAAAAAGTCCAGCACTTCCGACTCTGCCACCGCGCTGGCCTCGTGCTCCATTCCACCAGGGACGATAAAGCTGTCACCAGCAAATGCTTCAAAGCTCTCGCTTCCACAAATGAAGCGGATGTGTCCGCGGATCACATAAACCATCTGCTCGTGGGGATGGGAGTGGCGGGCGCCGCGCCAGCCAGGTCGCATCTGGTGGCGAACCAGCATCATGCCCGGGTTAGAAGCGAGGACCTGCCGGATCAGGCCATCTTCCGGATGGGTGGCGTTGACATTTTTTAGGCTCGTCAGGCCCTTGAATTGTTCGCTCATCCATCTCCTGTCGCCTGCGCGGAGCCAGGGGCTCACCCTGTTTGCAGTTGCAGGCTGGATGGATTTTTCGCGTCTCGTTATTGGACTGTCAACAGACGTGCCACGAAACCATGCATCGCGTACCGCATGCGGAGATTGGCTTAGGGTACGCGCAGCAGGCAAACGCAAACTCTTCCCCATCCCACGTCTCGATACAAGATGAGGGCGGCGATCTTGACAAATGAATCCTACTTCGTCATCTGCGCGAGCTCAGAGCCGGCCAGGAGAAATGCGCCAACGCCGTAGACGTAACTCGACGACGGCTTGAATTGATCCGGCGCTGCGCCGATGGGTTGGATCGATCCGAGGCGGCCATCCTGGTAGATGTGGGTGAGCATGCCGCGCCAGGCTTTGGAAACGACAGGCATATAGGTCTTTTTGTCGAGCAGATGATGGTGGATGCCCCACGCCATGGCGTACGTAAAAAAGGCAGAGCCGGAGATTTCGGGCGACTTGTAGGCTTCAGGATCCAGGAGTCCGGAGCGCCACAGACCGTCGGCAGGCTGCAAAGTAGCGATACGGGCGGCCATGTCGCGATAGAGCGCGATGTACTTCTCTCGCTGTGGATAGTCCTGGGGCATGCGTTCCAGCACCAGAGCGAGGCCTGCAAGCACCCAGCCGTTGCCGCGGGACCAGAAAATCTTCTGCCCGTTGGGCTCGTGCATGGTGAGAAAACGATCGTCGCGATAGTAAAGGTGATCCTGCGGATCGTAGAGAGCCTTTGTGGTCAGAGACCACTCGTGGTCCATGAAGTCGAGGTAGCGATGGTCGCCGGTCGCGACGGAGAGCTGCGCGAGGACGGGCGGCGCCATATAGAGCGCATCGCACCACCACCAGAGGTTCTTCTGCGGATCGTCGGGGCGGTCGAGGAGCTTGTCGAGATTCTCTTTGGTGGGAGCGAGATGGTCCGGCTTATGATCTTCGGCGTAAAAGGTGAGATAGGTTAGGCCGATGTGCTCATCGTCGGCATGCCCGAAGCGTGGACCCAGCTCCCAGTGATTTTCTTTGGCGATCTCAAAAACGCGGTCGCGGTAGCGCGGATCGCCGGTCGTACGTGAGGCCGCCAGCATGCCATCGTAGAGTGCCGCGTAGGTCCAGCCAATGTTGTAGCGCCCCTCGGCGTGCTGAAGCTGCCAGTTCGCTACCAGTCTCATCGCCTTCAGAATGGCGGTGCGCTTGAGAGCTGGAGAGAGATTGGTGGCGAGGGGTCCGGGATTGTCAGGCTCGTCGCCGGCTGCGGCTCGTTCCGCATTGGCGGGCGAGGGGGTGCTCTGCCCCCATGTGGGAAGACCCTGGCTCATCGCGAAACCAAGCAGGAGAAGAGAAAGAATTTTCTTCATAGTCACTCGCTGTGAATTCTACAGTTGCGCGGACCCAGCATACCGAGTGTCATTCTCAATCGCAGGAAAGAAGGCTGAATAGAGGTACGTACCCCAGTGAGGGACAGATCTGCAATTTGAGAAGAAAAAAACATCCAGGGTCTGTTGCAATGAGCAGAAACGAGTGCGGCTGAGAATGGCAACGGTTCAAAATCAAAGTGTGGAGGAAGCGTGAAGAATCCTGAAATCACACGGCGCAGTCTTCTGAAAGGCACAGGCGCATCCCTGCTGGCAATGGGAGCAGGAGTGCCGGCAGGGGCACCGATGCTGGCGGCACAGGAAACCTCCGCCAATTCGACTCCACTGCCGGGCGACACCGATCGTGAAGAGCGCATGAAATGGTGGAAGGCGGCACGCTTCGGAATGTTCATCCACTTCGGCGTCTACTCAACGATCGGGCGGCACGAATGGGTGATGGAGGACGAGGGCATCCCCGTTGTGGAGTATGCCCCACACGCGACGACTTTCCACCCGGCGCCTGGATCGCAACGCGCATGGGCTCGCCTGGCGAAACAGGCAGGTATGAAGTACATGGTGATGACGAGTAAGCACCATGAGGGCTTCTGCAACTTCAATACGAAGCTGACGAGCTACTGCGCACCAAAGCAGGGTCCGGGACGCGACCTGATCGGCGAATACGTGGAGGCCGCGCGAGCCGAGGGTCTTCGAGTCGGCTTCTATTACTCGCTGATGGACTGGCATCATCCGGATGGCGCCAGCTGCGCGACAAATGAAGATGCGCGCAAACGATTTGTCGACTACACCCACGGCCTGATCCACGAACTGATGTCGAACTACGGCAAGATCGATGTGCTGTGGTACGACGTGGCGTGGCCGCTCGACGCGCAGGGCTGGGAATCGGTGCGGATGAACGAGATGGTTTTCAGGTTGCAACCCGAAATCATCGTGAACAACCGCAATAAATTGCCCGGGGATTTTTCGACGCCGGAACAGCACATCACAGCGGAAAAAGGCGGCCGCGCGTGGGAAGCTTGCATGACCCTGAACGACAGCTGGGGCTATCAGGCGGCCGACGACAACTGGAAGTCATCGAAAACCGTGATCAGGAATCTGATCAGCTGCGTCCGGGACTCCGGAAATTACCTGCTGAATGTCGGTCCGAAGCCGGATGGATCGGTACCGGAGCCTTCGGTGCGGGTGCTGCGCGAAGTTGGCGAGTGGATGGCGGTGAACGGGCACAGTATCTACGATTCCGACCCGTGCCAGGTGCGACGTTCGAATTACGCGAGCTTCACGCGCATCGGCAACACGCTGTACATGCACGTGCATTTTTGGCCGGGAGAATACGTGGCGATTTCCGGTCTTATGACCAAAGTGAAGTCGGCGAAGCTGGTCAGGACAGGAGCAACGGTGCCCTTTAAGCAGGACGATTTTCGCGTGCGCTTCACGGATCTGCCGGCGAAGGCGCCGGATTCTCCGGTAACGACGATCGAAATCGAGTGCGAGTCGGAGCCAACCCAGGACACGGACTTCGTGCGCAGGAACAAGCCGCGCATGGGAGTTTGACGCGCAGAGTATTTGCCGGGCCGAGCCGAATCGTCCGGTGTAATAACCAAATAGCCAATCCGTCCTGACCCTGTCGTCATCGGGTGAAGCAGGTAAAGCCACTTTTGCGACCCCTGGCCTTGAATGTCGACGGGTTCTTAAGTCGCCTAATTCCATTCGGGTAGGCCGAAAACCCAAAGTTGTATGGCTCCGGATGCCATAGCCAATTGATCATCCTCCAATGAGGCGCAACGGCGTCACAGGATTCAGGAAAGCCGTGATCCTGACACCGGTGCTGTGCGCGGGCATGCTGGCCACCGCGCTGTGCCACGGGTCCGTCCTAACGCACCGCACCAGGATTCAGGAACTGCAGGCACTTCCTCTGCATGCCTCCGTGCATATCATCGGCATGGTTACGTATGTCGATGCGCCGGGGAAGCTCTTCTGGGTCCAGGACGAAACCGGTGCAATGCCAATCACGGTCAACCCCATTCCCGCCGGAGTTCGTGCGGGAGCGGCGGTCTCCGTCCTCGCCGGCAAAACCGCGAGCCTGGCGCTGGAACATGTGCACGTGGAGCCCACAACCGTCGGCGCCGTAGTGGCCGCGTTCGGTGAAAAAGCCTTTCCGCCCACCACAGCCGGCCTCGGCCCCTGGCATTTGGCTGAAGGCAGCGTGATTCGACTCACTGGAGTCACATCAGCCCAGGTAGCTCAGAACGGGCTCATCGTGGTGCAGCAGGATCCTGCGACGCTCCAGATCGAACGACGCTGGCCTGCGGACCTGGCCATGGTGCAGCACGGACCGGTCTGGACGCCCCCGGCAATTCCAGCAGCACTGACGATCGTCTTCCTCATGGCATTTGTCTTCCTGCTGTGGGTCTACATTCTGCGGCGTCGCGTACGCAGGCAGATGGATGCCCTCGAGAAGGCTTCAGAGACGCACAAAGCCCTTCGTGAGATCTCCAGCGCGATGATGGCGCAGGTGTCGACGCAGCGTGAGTTCACAACCCAGGTTGCCGTGCAGGGTGGCGAAGAAATCGCCGAGCTGGTGACTGGGGTCAATACCATTCTTTCCGAATTGCACCGGCGCGAGCGTGCCCGCCGTGAAGCCGAAACCCGCCTGCAGCACATGGCGCTCATCGACGAGCTGACCGGATTGCCCAATCGCCGGCTGTTGGCAGATCGTCTCTCGCAAAGCCTCGCGCTGGCTCGGCGCGAGAACCGGAAAATGGCACTCCTGTACATCGATCTGGACGGCTTTAAGCTCGTCAACGACAGCCTCACGCTTCATATCGGAGACTTGCTGCTGCGCCAGGTAGCCCATCGCCTGAAAGCCCGATTCCGTCAGTCCGACACTGTGGCGCGGATTGCCGGTGACGAATTTGCGCTGATTCTCGATCAGGTACAAACCTGGACGGATGCTGACGTAGCAGCGCAGGGCGTTCTGGAAGTTCTGAAGGAGCCCTTCGAGATTGAGGATCATGTGATCCGCGTGACCGCCAGCATTGGTATCAGCCTCTTTCCCGATCACGGCAACGAAGGTGGACAACTCCTGCAGCAGGCCGACTGCGCCATGTTCGCTGCTAAACGAAACGGTAAGAACCGCATCGTGCACTATGGGGATGGGCTCGGTAGCGCGGCCCGCGAACGCCTCACTCTGGAAGGAGAGCTGCGGCGGGCAATCGAGAATGGCGACATCGATGTTTCCTACCAGCCTGAGTTCGATCTCTCCACGAACGCAATCGTTCGATTCGAAGCCCTGGCGCGCTGGACGCATCCGAAACTGGGACGAATCCCGCCGGGAAGTTTCATTCCGGTGGCAGAGGAGAGCGGACTCATCGTTCCGCTCGGAGCGTATGTAATGGAACGGGCCTGCGCCGATGCGACGACCTGGCAGCGCAAGGCCGGCCGCCCGATTCAGGTGGCGGTGAATGTCTCCAGTGTGCAGTTTGCGCGCGATACTTTCCTGGAAGAGGTGGAGGAAGTGCTGCGCCGCACCGGGCTCAAGCCCAGCCTCCTGCAACTCGAATTGACCGAATCCGCAACTCTGACGGGACTGGAACGTGCCGCGGACCTGATGCGCAGACTGACCGGCAGAGGCATCGGTATCGCCATGGACGACTTCGGCACCGGGTACTCCTGCCTGAGCTATTTGCCCAAGCTCGCCTTCGATGCCCTGAAGCTCGATCGCTCGTTTGTGAATGAACTCGCGGTTCGTCCCGAGACTCGGCCTTTTGTTCAGTCCATCCTGTCCATGGCGCACAACTTGCACATGAGGGTGATCGTTGAAGGGATCGAGACCCGGGAACAGCTGGATCTGATGCGATCGCTGGGAACAGACGAAGCCCAGGGATATCTTCTTGGCCGCCCCACGCCCAACCCCATGGAACTGCTGTCCCCCAACGGGGACGCGGCACGATCGATCCGAGAGATCGAGGCAGTCGCAGGACGCTGAACTCCGATGGCTCCGATTTCCTCAGCTCACCATGAAGAGTGTGCCCGATCCGCGAGCGGCCTGCCGCTGCGGCGTTCCGGGAAGAGACACGTCGGTGCGAGGCGAGTCGCGATCCTGGCTGCTTCAGTGCTTGCGGCCATTGCCGCTGCGGCGCCGGCGTCATTCGCTCTGGATCCGGCAAAAGCGATCACCCAGTACATGCAAACTTCGTGGACGAGCGAGTCCGGTTTGCCACAGAACACTGTACAAACCTTAACGCAGACGCGCGACGGATATTTGTGGTTCGGAACCCAGGAAGGCCTCGCCCGGTTTGACGGCGTCCGCTTCACGAACTACACCCGCCACAATGCCCCCGGCCTCGCCTCCAGCTTCATTCAGGTACTCGCCGCCGGACGCGATGGCAGCCTCTGGATCGGAACCGACAGCGGTCTCAGCCACTACTCGCCCGGATCGTCATCGGCACTGAGCGGAGCGTTCACCACATTGACGACCAGAGATGGGTTGGCCGCCAACAACATTACAGCTCTCCGCGAGGATCGCAACGGCAGCCTCTGGGTCGGTACGGGCAAGGGCCTGGACCAAATCTTTGACGGACACATCCGAAGCTGGGCCACCAGCGACGGACTTGCCGATCTGTCCATCTCCGCAATAGCGATGGACGCAGGCGGAACGTTGTGGGTGGGAACGGCCAAAGGGCTGTGCCGATTCGCGAACGGTCGCTTCCAGCCAATAACTTCGCACGACGGTTTTCCCACCGATGGCGTCTCCGCCCTGGCCGAGGCTCCGGATGGCTCACTGTGGATCGGAACGCGCGCGCACGGTCTGCTGCAGATTCGCGAAGGCCGCGTCGATTCTTTCGCGCCGACGCTGCCGCGGAATGAAATCGATGGACTCATGATCGACCACGACGGTGCTCTCTGGATTGCGTTTGATCGACACGGAATTGCTCGCGTCTATCACGGCAACGTCGAGATTTACGATACGAAACGAGGTCTTCCCAGCGAACGATGCACAGGTGGCTTGTTCGAGGATCGCGAAGGCAGCCTGTGGGTCGGCTTCGCGGATGCAGGCCTTGCTCAGCTCCGCGACGGTAAATTCACAGTATTCGGAACCCCCGAGGGCCTTTCCGGCAATTACATCGGCAATGTTCTCCAGGCACAGGACGGCAGCATGTGGATTGGCGCGGACGACAAAGGCCTCAATCACTTGCTGGCGGACGGCCACGTCGAAGTATGGGGACCACAAAAGGCCTTGCCGAACCAGGCGGTCTATTCCCTCTTACAGACCCGCGATGGCGATGTCTGGGTCGGCTACCGGCAGGGAACCCTGGCGCGGATTCACCGGGGACAAGTCTCCGTCTTCCACGATTCCCAGGCCACTGATTCTTCCATTAATGCGCTTCTTGAGGATCGCGCCGGCACACTCTGGATCGGATTTGAAGGCAAGGGTCTGGCGCACTTCGATCATGAAGGATTTCACCACCTCACGGAGAGCGGAAGGGTCGCAGCCCTGGCGCAGTCTGCCGACGGAGCAATCTGGGTTGGGCTCGATGGGGACGGCCTGCAGCGTCTCGATCAGGGCGCGACGGTCGCTTACACAACCGCCAACGGCCTGCACAGCGATCACGTGATGAGTCTCTTCGCCGACCCGGATGGAAGCATGTGGGTGGGAACACAGAGCGGGGGGCTTAGTCACATTCAGAACGGCCGCGTTGTAACGTGGACGCCGGACCAGGACATGCCGGACACCTCCATCGGCTCGATCATTGAAGACGACTCCGGCAATCTATGGTTCGGTGGCGATACGGGCATCTTTCGCATCGCAAAACAGGGGCTAAGGCAGACGGTCGTGCCCGGACCCCTTCATCCGGTGATGTACGGCACCGCCGATGGCCTGCGCTCCCGCGAGACGCTGTATGGCAGCATGCCATGCGCGTGGAAGAGCCGAGACGGCCGTCTCTGGTTTGGCACCATTGAAGGATTGGCAGTCATCGATCCGGACCATATCCCGGTGAATACCGTAGTACCGCCGGTGTGGATTGAACGCGTGCAGTTCGACTCGCGCACCATCGCCCGGCAAAATGGCATTCGCCTCGGACCGGGCTCCGGCAATCTGGAGTTCTCTTTCAGCGCTCCCAGCTTTGTATCGCCCCAACAGGAGCGTTTTCGATATCGGCTCATCGGTTTCGATGCGGATTGGATCTACTCCGGAACCCGTCGCAGCGCATGGTATACGAACCTCCCTCCAGGAAATTACAAATTTACCGTTCAGGCCGAGAACAACGATGGAGTCTGGAATGAGTCTGGAGCTTCGCTCAGCTTCTCGCTGCGCCGTCCGCTCACCCGCACTCCTTTGGCCTATGCATTCTACGGACTTCTGGCCTTGCTGCTCGCATGGTTGATCGTCGCTTTTCGCACGCGCGCGCTTACCCGCCGCCAGGAAGAACTCACACGCATTGTTGCGGAGCGCACTGCGCAGCTCGAAGCGGAAAAAGCCGCGCTCGAAGCAACTCGCCGCGAACTGCATATCCAGGCCACCCACGATGCTTTGACCGGCATCTTCAACCGTGCCGCGATGCTGGAGCACCTGCAGCGCGAGATCGCACGCGCCACCCGCGACAGAAGCCCGCTCGGCGTGCTGATCGCGGATCTGGATCATTTCAAGAGCCTGAACGACAGCTACGGCCATCTTTGCGGTGATGATGTCATCCGCGAGTCGGCGGCCCGCTTCCGCTCCGCCATGCGCGGATACGACATTGTTGGGCGATACGGAGGCGAGGAATTTCTCATCCTGTTTCCAGGATGGGATCTGTCGATGGCCCCGAATCGTGTCAACGACCTGCTGGAATCCATTCGCTCGCACTCTTTCGAGTTCGGCGACTGCCGCATCCGTCTCACCTGCAGCATCGGAGTGGCGACCTTTCGGCCTGAGGTCGACTCGCCTTCGATTCGCGAGGTGCTCTGCCGTGCCGACACAGCCCTCTATGTAGCCAAAAACTCAGGGCGAAACTGCGCGAGCTTTGAGGCACGGTCTCAGCCTCTCACCACGGCGCGCATTCACACCATGCCCGGACTGGCTGTCGACAAACAAAACTAGCCTTGCTCGTCGCAGAAATCAGTCGCCGGCAATCACCGAGCCGAGGCACTCTACAGCTGCGTCCAGTTCCGCGATCGGCACACATTCGCGGCTGCTGTGTGCGGTGCGCATGTCGCCCGGGCCGAAGACAACAACTTCGTCGGCAAGAGGTGCGAAAATGCTCGCTTCCGAACCAAACGGAATCGATGTCGCTGGCTTGCCTGTGAGTCCCTCGAAGCGGCGTACCAGATCTGCGTCAGCTGCTGTCTCGAATCCTGGTTGTTCACGCAAAGGCTTGACCTCAGCGTGAAAACCCGGATCCTCGCGACGCAGGTGACCGACAATCTGCTCGATGGCTTCAGAAACTCGACTGGCCGACTCGCCCGGAATTGGACGCCACTCCAGCTGAAAGCGGCATAACCCGGGTACGATGTTCTTCGCAGTTCCGCCCTCGATCGTCCCTATATTGATCGTCGTAAAGCCAGGATCGAAAAAGGAATGGGAGTGCGCCGCGAGTTCTCGACCCAGTTTTCCGATCGCGGTAATGAGCCTCGCGGCATTTGAAATCGCCGAAATCCCCTGTTGCGGATGCGCGCTGTGCGCTTCTTTTCCGTGAACCATGACTTCGGCCAGGCAATAGCCTTTGCCGGCGCGCGCGGGATGCAACTGCGTCGGCTCGCCGATCACCAGGCGCCGTGGCCGCAGCCTGCCACCACTGAAGAGACGCGCCGCGCCGATACATCCGATTTCTTCGTCTGCCGTGAGAACGATGCGAAGGCCATCCGGCCATTTCGGCGAAGGGCTTCGTGAAATGATCGCAAGCAGACACGCGAGAACCGCCTTGACGTCGCAGGCTCCGCAGCCGTGCAGAGAACCATCGATCAGAATTGGATTGAGTGCATCGGCCCAATCGGCGGCATACGGAACTGTGTCGGTATGACACATGAAGACGAGGTCGACGTCGGATCGGTCCGGGTCCTGGCCAGGCGGTGCCGCGATCAGGTTCAGCTTCTCGACCCCACCCGGATCGGTGTACGGTAGTTCGCGCAATGACCAGTCTGCCGCGCGCAGAATCGAACTGGCATAGTCCACGATTGGCCGGTTTGATACCGCCGAACTGGAGGGAATGCGGACCAGGTCTCCGAGAACTTCGACAACTGTTTTCATCGTTCCGATCCCACCGCATCGCGCCAGACCTTTGCATGCACCTCTTCGTAGCGGTTGACGATCTCGTCCTGAAGAGGGTGGCGGCCGTCGCGAATCACGAGCTTTCCATTCACAACAACATCCCGAATGGCTGCCCGATTCATCCCAAAGACCACCAGAGGCAGTAGATGATCCCGCGTGTGACCAGCGACAGAAATGTCGCGCATGTCGATGGTGAAGAAATCGGCGAAACCGCCGGGGGCAAGAGTTCCGGCAGGAATGCCAAGCGCGCGTGCACCATTCGCGGTTGCGCAGCTGAACAAACGCGCCGCCAGGCTGTGACCACCGATTTGGTCGAGGACCGCGCGTTGTTGATGCGTCAGACGCAGATGGTAATCCAGTTCCCGCGCGTCTTCCAGCGGATCGATCTGGGCCTGGCTGTCGGACCCGAGGGCAACCGGGACGCCGGCCTGCATGACTTTGTCTGCCGCGAGGATCCCGTCACCGAGGTTGCGCTCCGTCGTCGGACAAGCGCCGATCGTTGCGCCTGCCTCGGCAACTATTGCGATTTCATCGTCCGTGATGTGGGTGGCGTGTACGGCAGTCCAGTCCGGCCCCAGAAGACCGGCCTTGCCGGCCAGCGCCACAGGCGTTGTTCCATATTCGCGCAGACAGGCTTCGTTTTCGGCGACCTGCTCGGCCATGTGCATGTGAATTGGCAGATCTTTAGCCCTCGCCCACGATGCAATCTCACGCAGATCGTCAAGTGGCACGGCACGGATGCTGTGGGGAGCAACACCGAGTCGGACATTGTCGGACGCGGACGCGGGTACTTCGCGCAGCAAAGCGTCCATATTGGCGAGGAACTCCTGCCTTGTTTCAAAAAAGCGGGTCTGGCCCGGATCGCGTGGCAGCTGAAAACCTGATCGCAGGTAGGCGCAGCGCAGCAACACGATGCGGATCCCGACGGATTGCGCAGCGGCAATGACCGTCTTGCCGAGAAGATTGGGGTCGTCGTACGCTCGCCCGTTCGGTGCTGTATGCAGGTAATGGAACTCGCCTGCTGTGGTTGTGCCGGCGAGCGTCATCTCAAGAAACGCCATGCACGCCACGTCGTACAACTGCTGCGGTTCCAAATGCGCCGCGGCGTGGTACATCATGCCGCGCCAGGACCAGAAGTCTTTCCCGGCGACAGCACGCGATTCCGCCCTGCCGCGGATCAAACGCTGAAACGAATGGGAGTGGACGTTGACGAACCCCGGCAGCAGCGCTTTGCCCGGCAGATTCACCACCGTGTCCGACGTCGTGTCAGACATGGCCTCACCGATGATCCTGCCATCGTCTCCGACAAGGAGACCACGGTCGCGGAGGAAGGTTCCTCCGGCCAGAAGCAGTTCGGGGCGATACAGCGTGGTCATGCAACCACCTTCTGTCCGCGAATCCACACTTCGCGAACGGGATTGCTGCCGAGCGTGTAAACGAGATCGCGCCAGTCCGAGCCGTTCAGGACGAGAAAATCAGCCGGCAGTCCAGACTCGATCCGTCCCGCGTCGGACACACCGAGTGCCGCGGCGGCATTCACAGTTCCAGCCACAAGAGCTTCCTGTGCGGTAAGACCATTCAGACGCACCGCAAGAGCGAGAGCCGCCGAGACCGAGAACAGCGGGCTCGATCCGGGGTTGAGATCGGTTCCGATCGCAACAGCGGCGCCGGCATCAATGAGGGCGCGCCCCGGCGCAGGCGGCAGGCCAAGATGCAGCGAAACTCCGGGAAGAATGGTGGCGACAGTGTTGCTGCCCGACATGCGCGCGACCTGCTCTGGACTGCAGGCTTCCAGATGATCGACGCTGAGCGCGCCGAGCCCCAGGCCGAGTTCGAGGCCGCCCACGCGGTGAAACTGCTCGGTGTGGAGTTTGATGGCCAAACCATGCTGCCGGGCGCTCGCGAAGATCTTCTCTGCCTCCGCCGCGCTCCATGCCTCCTTCTCGATGAAAACATCGACGGCGGACGCCAGTTTTCGCCGGGCGGCTTCGGGAATGAGTGTCTGACACACGTCGGACAAGTAAGCCCCGCGGTCTGCCGCGGATGGCGGCGGGACATGGATCAGCAGTGTAGGAACGATGAGAGCGGTGGTCATCTCCGACAGACATTGGATCGCTTCAAGCATGGCGATCTCCTTGTCTGACGTGAAGCCGTATCCGGACTTTACCTCGATGACGGTGGCGCCGGAGTGCACCAGAGCATCGATGCGCGGCTTCGCGAGCGCGAGCATTTCGTCCTTCGATGCGCCGGACGTGGCGCGAATGGTGCTCCAGATTCCGCCCCCCGCCGCAAGGATCTTCTCGTAGGGCACTCCGGATATGCGCGCCTCGAAGTCCCGCAAACGATCGCCAGCCCAGACCGCGTGCGTGTGAGGATCGACCAGTCCCGGCATAACGGCGCGATGTCCGAGATCGACCGTGGCTGCAGCTTCACCGGACCATGATTCGACCGGTCCAACCCACAACACCTTGCCGTCGGACATGGCCAATGCGGCATCGTCGAGCAGTTTCAGCTCGCGCATAGCCTGGCCGCGCTTCGGCCCGGGGCCTTGCGGCGTGACAAGCTGCGAGATCCCGCGAACCAGCAGATCGGCTTTCATTGCAGGCTCGGCATGTCCACGCCGCGTTCCTGTGCAATACGAATTGCACTTTCGTAGCCCGCATCGGCGTGCCGGACAACACCGAGTGCGGGATCATTGCGCAGGCAGAGCCGCAGGCGTTCTTCCGCTTCATCGCTGCCATCCGCGACCGCGACGAGGCCCGCATGCTGGCTGTAGCCCATGCCGACGCCGCCCCCGTGGTGGAAGCTCATCCACGACGCACCGCTGGCAATGCCCGTGGCAAAGTTCAGAAGCGGCCAGTCCGATACAGCATCCGAACCGTCGCGCATCGCCTCGGTCTCGCGGAACGGACTTGCGACCGAACCGGCGTCCAGATGGTCACGACCGATGACAATGGGCGCGCTGAGGCGCCCGTCGCGCACCATTTGGTTGAAGAGTAAGCCGGCTCGGTCGCGCTGCCCGTACCCAAGCCAGCAGATGCGCGCCGGCAGCCCCTGGAACGCAATCTGATCGGCCGCGTAGGTCAGCCACTGGGTCAGACGGTAATCGTCGGGGAAAAGCTGGAGGAGGGCCTGATCCGTCTTCGCGATGTCTGCCGGATCGCCGGAGAGGGCCACCCATCGAAATGGACCCCGTCCCTCGCAAAACGAATCGCGAATGAAAGCCGGAACGAACCCGGGATAGGAAAATGCGTCGGACACCCCCGCAATCTGCGCCTGCGTGCGCAGATTGTTGCCGTAATCAAACGCAACAGCCCCGCGCTGCTGCATCGTGAGGATCGCCCCGACATGGTCCGCAATGGAAGACCGGACGCGTTCCATATAGACATCCTGCTGCTTTGCGCGGACCAGGTTCAGATCCTCGTCGGCGCGAGCGATGGGCAGGTATCCCCACAGCGGGTCGTGCGCGCTGGTCTGATCCGTCACCAGATCGGGAGTGAAGCCAATCTCAACCATCTTCGGCAGAACCTCCGCAGCGTTGCCGAGCAGGCCAATCGAGACCGCGTGCCGCGCGGCCTTCGCCTTGTGCGCTAAGGAAATAGCTTCGTCCAGCGAACTCGTGGCCTTGTCGAGATAGCGAGTGTCAAGCCGGCGCTGAATCCGGTTTGCATCGACTTCGACACAGATACTCACACCGCCTGCAAGTTTCACCGCCAGAGGCTGCGCGCCCCCCATCCCGCCGAGACCCGCGGTCACGGTAATCGTCCCCGCAAGCGTGTTGCTGAAGTGGCGCTGCGCCGCACTCTGGAATGTCTCGTAGGTTCCCTGCAAAATGCCCTGGGTACCGATGTAGATCCAGGAGCCGGCCGTCATCTGCCCGTACATCATCAGGCCTGCCTGATCGAGCTTATCGAACTGCTCCCAGGTAGCCCAGTGCGGCACCAGGTTTGAATTGGCGATGAGGACGCGCGGTGCCAGGCGTTGCGTTTCGAGCACCGCCACTGGTTTGCCTGACTGAATCAGCAGCGTCTGGTTATTCTCCAGTCGATCGAGGGTCTGAACAATCTTGTGGAAGCATTCCCAATTGCGCGCCGCTTTGCCGCGTCCTCCATAAACGATCAACTCCGCGGGCTTCTCCGCGACGGCCGGATCGAGATTGTTCATCAACATCCGCTTCGCGGCTTCCTGGATCCAGCCGCGCGCGGTTCTGGTGCTGCCGCGTGGCGCGCGAATGGACGATTCTTCCTGACTCATCGCGATCCTCTTGAACAGGCCATTCTCAACGCTTCGCGCGCGCGAAGCAACTGCGAACTCTCCGCAGCCTTTTGCTGGTTCAGAGCGCCCAGCTGTAGGTTGGGGGTCACGGACTAAACCCCGCAGCGAAAACTGCGAGCAAAGAAAAAGCGCCGGAGACGAGTCTCCGGCGCTTTTGGTGGGGTGAGTTAAAAGTCGTAGCGGAGTGCGAATTCCATCCGGCGCGGCTGCGTCAACAGGGTGCTGGCAATGCCCAGGTTGCCGCTGGTCAGGCTCGAGCCGATCAATTCAGGATCGAATCGAACAGTGTTCGTCACGTTGAACGTCTCCCAGTCGAACTTCAACGATCCGTATTCGCCCAGGCCCCAGGTCTTCGAGAGGCCACCGTCAATATCGAAGTAGCCGTCGCCGCGGAAGTAATTCCGCTCGCCAGCCTCTCCCGGATAGGGCAACCGTATCGGCCCTCCGGTATTGACGCCGCTGTTGATGGCGCTGACATTGTCGAAATACTGCGGATCACCGTTCTGATCGAAGTGCTTGTGCATCTTGACCGGGCCGGTGACCACGCCGAAGCTCGATTGCTGCCAGTCCGTTGTCCAGCCGGGTTCAAAAAGCGAAAACGGCAGGCCACTCGTCGTGCGGCTCAATCCGGAAAGCTGCCAGCCGCCCAAAAAGGCATCGACCACATGATTCGCGTTTCCAAGGAAAGCCTTACCACGACCAAACGGTAGCTGATAGAGGCCATCCACGGTTAATAACTGGCGCGTATCGAAGTCCGACGAAGCCCGGTTCAGCCATGGTTTCCAGGTGTTCAGAATGCCGGGCGAATTCGCCAGACTGGTGCTGAACTCTGTGCTGCGTTCAGCATCCGATCCCTCATCGATGGAGTGGGAAAAGGTGTAACTCACATCCAGTTGTAAGCCATGACTCATAGGGTGACGCAGGATGAGCTGCGCGGCGTTGTAATAGCTCATACCGATCGAAGACAAAGCATAGAGCGATGAGAACTGCCCCTGCCAGAAGTGCGGCTGCCAGTCCGGCGGCGCCGGATAGAATCCGAACCCCGATGATGCCGGACCGTAAAAGTCCAGATCCGCCAGAGCAGATGTTGCTCCATATTGCGAACGGTAGTAAGACCACTCGTTGGTATAAATCGCCTGCGTTGCGCTTTCTCCCGGGTAGTCAAAATCGGCCATCCAGGGGAAGACGTCTTCGAAATACTTGATCGCCGGAACAGAAGCGCTCCCATCACCACCGTTTTGATCGACCAACTTAGAAAGCGCCGCACCAGCACCGAAATAGTCACCGCCGCCGGCCGGATCGACATAGTCGACCGGTTCAGCCAGATCGAGACTCTGGATCAGGTGCCTGCCCATCGTCCCGACATAGTCCGCCTCCAGTGTGAAGCCACCAGCAAACTGATGCTGGACCGAAAGATTGAACGCCTCGGTGTAGGGCGTCTTCATCTGGCTGTCCAGTCCCCACGTAATCGCGAAGCCAAGATCCGGCCCCGTCGGTGGAGTGAAAGGATAGGTCACCGGCGAGGCGAAGGTTCCGTTGCTGAAAGGCAGTGTGCTCCGCCCCGTATAGCGCGGGGAGTCCTCGTAACCATAAGTGCCTGCGGGATTTGTCACCAGTCCGCTCAGACCATAGGCTCCCGATTGGTCGAACAAGCTCACCAGGCCCTGTCCGAAGTGCTCATAGTACATTCCAGCGCCCGCCCGGACAGTTGTCTTGGACGTGGGAGCCCACGCGATTGCCAGACGCGGCGCAATGTTGTTCTTTGACATCGGCCAGAAACCCTTCTTGCCGTAAAACGGACCCGCTGGAGCAAAGGTCAGATCTGGCTCATAAACCTGGCCATGAAGAGCCTCTGTCTCGCGTGTTTTGTACCAGGTGTCGGTGTCGACGGTCGGTGTAACTTCCTGGCCGCCTGACTCCCATGGCGTCTGGAGCAATGTGTGCCGAATACCGAATGTGATCGTGAGGTTGGGCTTTGGTTTCCACGCATCCTGCAGATAGTATTCGAACTCGTTGGCACTGAAATTCCGTGTCACGTAGTCTCCATCGGCCAGCAGATTGCCTGAAGTCGAACTGGTCAGCTTGTAGTTATATTGCGCATCCACCTCAGGAACGGTGCCCACGAGGTTGGCGTACGCTATCCCCCACGAGTTACCGAACCCACCGTCGACAACCGGCTGTCCCAAAATCGCATTGGGATCTGGCGGGTTGCCGCTCAGCCAGTAAGGATTGGAGGTGGCGCCGCTGTAGGAATTAGCATCCGATGTCCGATTCTGGTGAACCAGACGCCAGTTCACACCAAACTGGAAATCGTGTTTGCCCTTATTCCAGTTGAGATTGTCGACGATGTTATTGACCGGCACCGTGGCCAGAGTTGTTCGCGTTTCCGCTGTCGAGTTCGACATAAAACGGAAGTCGACATAGTCACCCGAACCAACGCCGCGTGTGCTGTTCCCCTGGCGAACGTAACCATAACGGATATCATTCACCAGATTCGGCGAGATTGACCACGTATCACCAGCAATGATTCCCTTAGTGTTGTCCTCGAAATAGCTCGAGGGTCCCTGACCTGGAAACTGCTCGACCCCGATCAGCGTGTCCTTCTGCAGACTGCCCCGAACAAAAATTCGATGCTTGTCGTTCGGAGTAAAATCGAAGCGTGCGATGCTCGTATTCTGGGTGTAGGGATTCGGAGAGGCGAAGGTGTAAGACCCTGTGTTATAGCCGTCTCCAACCGTCGTTCCATTGGCCGCCGGCATGCTGTTGAAATACGCAAGCGCGTTCGGGTTCGGTCCCGGACCGTTGGGATACTGCGAATTCGAACAGCCGCCGGAAGTCACGCAGTCCGCATCCAGCAGTGTCACATCCGATGGGCGCAGTTGCACCGTCACCGGGTTACCGTTCGAGTCATCTCCGACATACGTGAGATATCCCTGCTGATAAGCCTTCGTCGGCGCTGTCCGCGTCACTTCCGTGTCTTCGGCGCGGCGCTGCCCCTCATAGTTGCCGAAGAAGAACAACTTGTTACGGATGATCGGCCCTCCCAGCGTTCCGCCGAAAATATTGCGGATCAGCTTGGGGGGAGTATTGGACTGCCCGCTGTCCAATTCCGCCTTTTTGTTAAACCAGTCGTTGGCCACGGTCAGGGTAGGCCGGTTGTACTCGTAGGCTGATCCGTGGAACTTGTTCGTGCCGGACTTGGTGATCAGGCTCACCTGCGCACCGGCTGACCGGCCTTCGTCGGAATTCGTATTCGATGTGGCAACGCGGAATTCCTCGACCGAATCCTGGGTTTCGCGCAACACGCCGGTAAAAGCGTACCCAAAGACCTGGTCATTATCGTCGACACCGTCGATGGTCACGTTGCCTTGATCTGATCGGACGCCGTTGACCGCCCCGCTCCGGCTATCGCCCATCGGATTCGTTTCCGAGGCTCCCACCCCACCCTGGTCGCTGGGCAGATACAAAACTCCAGGCTGCAGCGACAGCAGGTCAGGAACATTGCGCGTCTCGCTGGGCAACCCCTGGATCAGCGCGTTGTTCATCGAGCTGCCCAGGGAAGCGTCGGTTGTGTTCAGGGTCTGTGCTTCCGCGCTCACATTCACCACTTGGGCGGTGGACTGCAGGGTCAGGGAGAAGTCCACCGTCGCCGGCTGATTCACGAGCAGCTCAGCGGTCTTCTTCTGATCGCCAAAGCCAGTCGCCGACACCGTGATGACGTAATGAGCAGGCGTCAGCTGGGGGAAGGCATATGCACCCTCTCCATTGGACGTTGCAGTCAGCGTTTGACCGTTCGCTGCGTTCGCGAGTGTCACTTTGGCATTCGGGACTACTGCTCCGCTCGGGTCCTTGATGACTCCCCGAAGCGAAGTAGTTGCTATTTGGGCAATGCTGGTTCCGGCAAGGAACACCAGCGAGAATACGAGCGCAGCAACCGCGATACAGCGTCTGGTCACGTTTCCTCCAAAATGCTTGCTGGTGCCGCGTGGGTCGGCACTTCGTTGTTTTCAATCTCAGCTCTGTGACGGATTACAGCAGTGGCCGGATGAGTAAACTATTTTGCGGCATATAAGTTACAACTTCAAGGGACGAGCGCCGAAATTGGCTCAGGAAATCCACGTCGCATAAGCGATCTTTGTTGCCCGCATCAGGTGCGCGTGCCGCCGTTGTGGGATGAACGATGACTCATCAGTGACGAATGGTCCCCAGGCCTGGGCAAACATCGTCTTCCCAGTGGTCGGAATTTCAGATACACAATTGGTTAATCCGAGCAGCCGGTTTACTGTTAAGGGCTCCGAGCGCTATAGTTTCGCATCGGCAAAAACTCAGGGGACCCGCCGACGAAGGAGCAGAAGCATGCCGGATTCCTGCGAACCGACTCCACCATCCCCGCTTTCTCAGCAGACAGATTCCGGAAAAGTCGGCATCAGTCGTCGCGGTTTTCTCAAGGGTGCCGGACTGACCGCGGCCGGAACAGCCCTTCTCGAAGGCGTCCAGGGTTTCGCCACTGAGGCCCGGGGTGATTCTGTCCAGGGTGTAACCGAGCTGGGCCCGGGACCGGCCGCCATCCGCCTGCACGTCAACGGCACAGAGCACACGGTGCAGATTGAGCCGCGCACCACGCTGGCAGAGGCTCTGCGTATCCACCTGGGGATGACCGGCACCAAGATTGTATGCGATCGCGGCGTCTGTTCCGGTTGCACGGTCTGGCTCGACAAGATGCCCGTCAACAGCTGCATGACCCTGGCCATCGATGCAATCGGCCATCACGTTACCACCATTGAAGGCCTCTCGACCGAGGAGAAGGTTCATCCGCTTCAGGCTGCGTTTGTAAAGCACGATGCCCTGCAATGCGGATTCTGCACGCCGGGTATGGTCATGAGTTGTGCGGCCCTGCTGGAGCGCAATCCGCATCCCTCGGAACACGATGTGCGCCATGCTGTCTCCGGAAATCTGTGCCGCTGCGGCACCTACCCAAAAGTCTTCGCCGCCACTCTGGACGCGGCCGGCACCTTGCGCAACGCGTAACGGAGGACGTCCCATGACGAAAGAACCCATCGAAGACGCGATCACCGCGCAGGTCGCGGCTCCCGCAAAGAAGACAGTACAGATGCCGGTCGGCGTGCCCGGATACACACTCGCCGAGGAATCGCGCAGCGTGCCTGCGACCGAACCCCCGGTTTGGCCGACCAACAAAGATCTGAAATACGTCGGACAGTCCATTGAACGCTACGACGGCCAGCTGAAAGCCTCCGGGCGCGCCCGATACACATCGGATATTCAGCTGCCCGGCATGCTCTACGCGAAGTTCGTCAACGCGACGGTGCCTCACGCAAAGATCGTCTCGATCGATACCGCGGCGGCGGAAAAGTATCCGGGGGTGAAGGGTGTTCACGTCATCCAGCATGTGCTCGGCAACGCCGAGCTTCGCAACCCCGCGCTGGAAGGACAGGTGAAGTATCCCGTTGTGCGCTATGCGGGCCAGCCGATCGCTGCCGTCGCGGCCACCACACCTTATGCGGCGGAAGAGGCGGCTGCGCTGATCAAAGTGAAGTACCAGGCCATGCCGTTCGTGGTCGACGACGTCGAGGCACGTCACCCAGACGCTCCGAATGTCTTCCCGGGTGCAGCCGATGAGGCTGGGAGCGCCGGCGGCGGTGGCGGGCCCAACGACGTAAAGCAGACCGGCAACGTGCACGGTCCCTCCGTTCACAAACACGGCGATACGGAACAAGGCTTCAAGGATGCCGATGCCGTTGTCGAGGCCCACTATGTCACCCAGGTGCAGACCCACTCCGCTCTCGAGACACATGGCGTCGTCGCCGACTGGAAACCCGACCTGCTGACGGTGTACGCGTCGACCCAAGGCACCTCCGGCGTTCGTGAGGAACTCGCAGGCTTCTTCAAAATTCCGCTCACGAAGGTGCGTGTCATTACGGAGTACATGGGTGGCGGTTTTGGCGCCAAATTCGGCGCCGGCAATCCGGGTGTGGTTGCCGCTGCTCTTTCCAAAAAGACCGGGGCTCCGGTAAGGCTGATGCTCGATCGGAGCGAGGAGCATCTCTCCGTCGGCAATCGTCCCAGCTCGGACCAGGTGCTGCGCATCGGCGCAAAGAAGGACGGCACTCTCACCGCGATTCATCTTCTGGCCTACGGCACTGCGGGCTGCGGCACGGGTGCTGGTTGTGCGGGTCCCGCCCAGAACCTCTACCAGACGGCGTCTCTGCACACTGAAGAGAACGATGTTTTCATCAATGCCGGCCCCGGGGCGGCGATGCGCGCGCCCGGCCATCCGCAGGGCGCTTTTGCTCTCGAGCAGACCATGGACGAACTGGCGGTGAAGCTCAGCATGGATCCGATTGACCTGCGCGACAAGGCCGATTCGCATCCGGTCCGAAGAGTAGAGCGCCAGATTGTACGCGAAAGCGATCTCTGGAAGTCGCGTAACCCCGTCGCGGGATCAGACAAGGGTCCGGTAAAACGAGGCGTCGGCCTGGCGCAGTCCGTCTGGTATCGCTTCGTCAGCATGGGCTCAAATGCAGAGGTCCGCATTCATAAGGATGGCTCCCTTGAGGTGCTGTCCGCAGTGCAGGACATCGGCTCCGGCGTCAGAACTGTGATGGCACAGATTCTCGCGGAACAGTTCGGCGTGCCTCCTTCGCAAATCTCCGTCAAGGTCGGCGATACCACTTATCCCGAGGGTCCGCAGTCCGGCGGGAGCGTCACGACGCTTTCGCTCACGCCGGCGGTCCGCGATGCAGCCTGGCAGGCTTCACAGAAATTCCTGGCGGATATCGCCCCGGCATTCGGAACCACGGCCGACGATCTCGTCCTGATCGATGGCGAAGTGCGGAGCCAGTCAGGCAAATTCACTCCGATCAGCTTCAAACGCGCCGCCTCAAAGATGTCCTCATCGCAGATCGCGGTGCACGCGAAGCGCGTTCCGGACTACGATCCGAAAAAATACCTGACTTACGGCGGCGTCGACGTCGCGGAAGTTGAAGTCGATACCGAACTCGGCAGGATCCACGTACGGCGCGTCCTCTCCGTTCATGATTGCGGACGACCGATGAATCCCGCTCAAACCATCAGCCAGATCAACGGCGGCATCATTCAGGGAATCTCGTTCACGCTGTTCGAGAATCGACTGCTCGATCCGAAGTACGGCCTGATGGTCAACCCCGACCTCGAACAGTACAAGATTGCCGGATCGCGCGAGATCCCTGAAATCGATGTACGCCTGGTTGAGGCCTACATCGGCCAAAGTTCCACGGACGCCTCGGGAATCGGTGAAGCCGCCGGAGTGGTTTCGATCGGAGCGGCAATTGCGAACGCCGTTTACAACGCTACCGGAGTTCGCGTCCGCAGCACTCCCATGACGCCGGCCGTGGTGCTGGCTGCGTTGCGCACGCAGGGAAAGGAGATGGCATGAACGGCTTTTCCATCGCTGACTGCACGACGGTCAATGCAGCTTTGTCGCAATTGAAGGATGGTGCCGTCGTCAAGGCGGGCGGAGTCGATCTTCTCGATCGCATGAAGGACGGCATCCAGCAGCCAGACCGGCTCGTGAACATCCGCAACGTTGCAGAACTTCGTGGAATCCGCGAAACCGATCAGGGGCTCACGATCGGTCCGCTCGCAACGCTGGCCGAAATCAGCGACCATCCTCACATCCGTGAGCACTATCAGATCCTCGCCGACGCCTGTGGCCACGCGGCCACACCGCATATCCGCAATATGGCGACCGTCGGTGGAAACCTGCTGCAGCACGTGCAGTGCTGGTACTACCGGTCGTCGGATTTTCAGTGCATCCGGCACGGTAAGGACCTCTGTTTCGCATTCGAAGGCCTGAACCAGTACCACGCCATCATGGAGTACAGTACCTGCCCATCCGTCGCGCCGTCCTCCGCCGCGGTGGCGCTGCTCGGGCTTGGGGCGAGTGTTGAGCTGACTTCAGCTAAACGTGGCAAGCGCACCCTCGGCATACGGGATCTCTACATCGTCCCCGATGCCAATCCGACGAAATTCACCGTGATCGAGCCCGATGAGCTGATCACCGCGATTCTCATTCCGAAACCAGCGCCCGGCACCAGGTCCGCTTACCAGAAGTATGGAGAGAAGGAAAGCTTTGACTGGGCGATTGCCGACGCTGGCGTGGTTCTCGAAATGGACGGCGACATCTGCAAACGCGCCGTGATCACGATGGGTGCTGCCTCTCCGGTAGTGCGGCGTTCTTCGCAGGCGGAAGCGGCGCTCGTGGGAAAACCGATTAACGAGGAAACCGCGCGTGCAGCAGGCAAGGTTAGTGTCGAAGGCGCTACGCCCCTTTCCCAGAATGCTTACAAACTCGACCTCTTCCCGGTTGCCGTATACCGCACGGTTCTGCTCGCCGCCGGAAAGATGGATCGCGATCCCAGCGCGGCTGGGTGACGGAGGAACCATGAGCACCATCAACGCGACCCAACCCTGCCAATGCCTCCGCAGCAAGAATCCTTACGGATCGACGCCTCTCAATGCCGAGTCCTGGCTGCCCAGCTTCCATAGTGTGACGACCTACTGGTGCATGCGAACCATGGGACCCGCAGGCCCCGACGATCATTTCGTCCACCTCTCGCGCTGCAAGCCGGGCCGCCCCTGCTATGAGGAGCGAGAAAGTTAAGATCTGCTTTCCAGTCCTCGCTGGGTCGCTCTGTGCCTTTCCCGTGCCGGATCATTCGCCGTGCCGCTTTCCACCTTTGCTAGTCTGAAACTATGGGAAATTCCCCCACAGCGAGCATGGTGACGCTGCATCCGCGCGGCATTCTGTTCGACATGGATGGTGTGCTGGTCAGCTCACTCGGTTCGGTGGAGCGCAGTTGGGAGACGTGGGCCCAGGCACGTGGAATCGATCCCGAGTTGACTATCCGCACAGCCCACGGCCGCCGCGCCATTGAAACGGTGCGCCTGCTTCGCCCCGATCTCGACGAGATGAAGGAGCTGGAATGGCTCGAAGAGATGGAATGTGCCGATAAGGTCGGCCTTGAAACGCTCGCCGGAGTCGAACGCATTCTCGAGAATTTGCCCGACAAATACTGGACTGTCGTCACCTCCGCTACCGAACGGCTGGCGCGCAGCCGTATGGAGGCAGGCGGAATTCGCGTTCCCAAAGAAATCATCTCTGCTGATATCGTCACCCAGGGCAAGCCCCACCCGGAGCCCTACCGCAGGGGAGCCGAGTTGCTTGGCCTTCCCCCTTCCGATTGCCTTGTGATCGAGGACTCATCCTCAGGCGCGCTCGCGGGACACGAAGCTGGCTGCAAAGTGCTGGCCACCCTTTACTCGCACTCGTTCGAAAGCCTGCGACACGCGGACTGGATCGTTCCATCGCTCGAGGATGTGCATGTGCAGGTCCTGGCAGATCGGCTCGAAGTCCGTTTCACTCCGATGGAGCGCAGCGCAGCAATCGCAGCCCGTTGATCGCTCACCGAATATAATGACCGAACCGCCATGGCACGTTCTGTTCGCGTGGAGTACGCCGACCAGCGCAAGATGCGCACCCGCAACACGCGCCGCTATCGGGCGGCGCACTGGCCCATCTGGATTTGGGTCTTCTTCCTCGCCCCCGGTCCGTTGACCTTCAACTTGTTTGACCGCGGCGGAAATCGCTGGAACTGGATCTGGCTGGCGCTTGTTCTGGTGGGCACTGGCATCGCCGCGTTGTTCGGCCAGTTGCCCGGTGCCGAGCCCGCGCCTTACATCCTCCGCTTCACTGAGGACAGACCGAACCCTCTCTACCGCCGCATTTGCTACACCTTCGCGTGGAATGCTCTTCTGAATTTCGCTCTGCTCAACCTTGCCGGACTTGCCTGGGCCGTCGCGAGCGGCCAATGGCGGTTGAAGCAGATATACGCTCACGGGTATTCCCCGATCCTGATTGCCGTTGTGCTTCTTGGGGCCTTCGGGATCCTGCCGCGCGTTCGCCGCTCCACTCAGGGAGAGGGTTGGGAGAGGAGATACTTTTATGGCGCGGTATGGTCCGTAACTGCGGCGCAGACCATTCTGCTGATCCTCTGGAAAGCTCTGCCGAAGAATCACGCGACCGACATTGCGAAACTGCTCCTCTACGCCTCTGTGCTGGTATTCGTCGGCGTACTCGCTGCCTGGGGTGTTTTGCCGCGCACGCGGCCGATTCTCCCCGGCGAACTCATGGTCGCGGACTAAACAGCCCTTACGGAATCGTTACAAAGTCCTTTCGCCACGTTTGCAGCCAGTCGTCTGCAATGGATGCAGAGGACGTGCGTCAGTGGATCTCAACCAGTTTGCACTTTACGGACTAGCCGCTGTCATCGCAGCAGGCATTGGTTTCTTCTTGTGGGTGCTGCTGCGCCTGGAGTTGGCGAAGCGACAGCACAACAATGGACAGGCGCACCCAGCGGGCTCTCGCCGGATGCACCATTAGTCCTGTTTGCAGTTACAGGTTGCCACGCGAAGCCTGCTCGCGCTCGATGGCTTCAAACAACGCTTTGAAGTTGCCCTTCCCAAAGCTGCGGCTTCCTTTGCGCTGGATAATCTCAAAGAACAGCGTGGGGCGATCCTCGACGGGCTTGGTGAAGATTTGCAGCATATAGCCTTCGTCGTCGCGATCCACCAGGACTCCGAGCTTTTCCAGTTCCGTAATCGGCTCGTCGATCTTGCCCACGCGTCCTTCCAGCTCGCTGTAATAGCTATGAGGCACGGTGAGGAACTGCACTCCCTGCGCCTGCAGCTTCGCCACGGTCTCGAGAATGTCGCTCGTTGCCAGCGCGATGTGCTGCACTCCAGGTCCGTGGTAATACTCCAGGTATTCCTCGATTTGCGATTTCTTCCGCCCTTCGGCCGGCTCGTTGATGGGGAACTTCACACGTCCATTCCCGTTGGCCATCACCTTCGACATGAGCGCCGAATATTCCGTTGAAATGTCCTTGTCGTCGAAGTGCTGGTAAAGCGAGAAGCCCATGATCTGTGCGTAGAAGTCAACCCATCGATTCATCTCGTTCCAGCCGACGTTGCCCACCATGTGGTCGATGTGCAGCAGGCCCACTGGCCGCGCCAGCGGATCCTCGGGCATCGCGCGATAGCCGGGGAGAAAGGCCCCCCTGTAGTCGCTGCGCTCGACAAACGAGTGGACCGTGTCGCCGTACGCTGCAATCGTCGAGATCCTCACCATGCCGTTGTCGTCTTTCAGCTCAAACGGCTCGCGTACGCTGCGTGCCCCGCGCTTGGTCGTCTCCTTCCATGCCTGCCGCGCGTCGTCTACCCAAAGCGCCACATCGTGAACCCCGTCGCCGTGCACACGCACGTGTTCGGCGATATCGCCGTCGGGGCGAAGAGGCGTCGTCAGCACAAACCGAACCTTGCCCTGCTCCAGAACATACGAAGCGCGATCCCGGATTCCGGTTTCCGGGCCCGCGTAAGCCACCAGCTTCATGCCAAAAGCGAGTCGGTAAAAATAGGCGGCCTGGCGCGCATTGCCCACCCAAAACTCCACGTGATCAGTCCCGTTGAGCGGCAGAAAATCCTTTTGTGCAGCGACTTCCGATTGCAACGCTGTTGCCATAGCAAACAACTCCTGGGGATTACGGTACCCGTCTCCGAAGGTGCGCTTCAGAGCACACGGCGAGCACTACGATATACCCCCGTGAAGTCACTTGGCCAGTGACGAAAAAAGACCAACGGCAGGGCAACCGACGGAGCAAAAGCGGCAACGTTGGGTCTGGTCGGTTTCATGGCGCGCGGTGTTCGATCGCCAACGTAGTAACCTGAACGCGCACGGGCCGTCTCAGGTCACAAACCGCTGCAGATTGCTGGAGGCAGCCCTCTGCATTCACCCCGAATCCGACTTTTTTAGATGCCCAGGAAAGATCACAAACCCGCAAAGAAACCCGCCAGGCAGAAAGAAACCTCTGCAGGCCTGGTCGACGAGCAGTTAGCACGTTACCGCGCCATGCGCGACTTTGCCATGACTGCCGAACCGAGTGGGGCCTCCGGCAACAGAACAAAAAAGAAGCTTGAGGAGGGTCTCCCCTTCGTCGTCCAGAAGCATGCAGCCACGCGCCTCCACTATGACTTCCGCCTCGGATGGAAGGGCGTTCTCAAGAGCTGGGCCGTCACCAAAGGGCCCAGCTACGTTGTCGCCGACAAGCGGCTCGCTGTCGAAGTCGAAGATCACCCCATGGAGTACGGCGGCTTTGAGGGCACGATTCCTAAAGGTCAATATGGCGGCGGCACCGTGATGGTGTGGGACAGCGGCACCTGGGAACCCGTCACCGATGTCGACGAAGGCCTTCAGAAGGGGCAATTGAAGTTCATCCTGCATGGAAAGAAGCTCAAAGGTCACTGGGCTCTGATTCGAATCAAAAACAACAAATTCGGAGATAAAGGCAAAAACAACTGGCTCCTCATTAAGGAGCACGACGAATACGAGCGGTCAGCCGGCGACCCCGCAATCACCGACGAGGCGCCCGACAGCGCCGTTACCGGCCGCAGCCTCGAGCAGATTGCCGACGCTGAAGATCACGTCTGGAATTCGCATGTCCCGGAAAAGAAGGCTCCTGTCAATCGCTCTCGGCTGACACGGCGCCCCGAGAGTTCGACGACAGTCGAGCAGCCTGTGCCCGGGCTGGTGAAAAAAGCACCCGTCCCCGATCGCAAGTCCGTTCTGAAAGACGCACCGGCAGAGAAGATGCCCCGCTTTCTGTCGCCGGAACTCGCCTCTTCCGTGGACCAGCCTCCCGAGGGCGACGACTGGCTGCACGAACTGAAACTCGATGGCTATCGCATCCAGATCCATCTCGATGAAAAGGACGGCAAGCGCCGGGCGCGTCTCTTCACCCGCAAGGGCCTCGACTGGACGCATCGCATGCCCGACGTGGCCAGGACCGCAACCCAGTTGCCGGTGCACGCTGCCGTCATCGACGGCGAGGTCGTTGTAGTGAATGAGAAAGGCCTCACCAGCTTTGCCGATCTGCAGGCAGCGTTTGATGAAGGTGCGCCGCATCCCCTCACGTATTACGCCTTCGATCTGTTGCATCTTGACGGACACAACCTGCGCAATCTGCCCCTGGAGCGTCGGAAAACCATCCTCGAAGGGCTGATCCAGCAGCACGGCGAGGATGGAATCCGCTACAGCAGCCATCTTCGAGCCAATGGGGGCGAGATGCTCCGCCATGCATGCCAGATGGGTGCCGAAGGCATCGTCTCCAAACTGGCAACATCCACCTGGCGTGGAGAAAGATCGCGTCTTTGGCTTAAGTCCAAATGCATACTGCAACAGGAATTTGTGGTGGGAGGATTTGCGCCGCTTGCCACCGGAGCCTACGGCATCGGCTCGCTCTTGCTCGGCTATTACGAAGATGGTGAGTTGATTTATGCAGGGCGCACCGGCACCGGTTTCAATCAAAAAACACACAAGATGCTGCGCGACCGCCTCGAGGAACTGCGTCAGCCGAAACCCGCATATAAGAGCCTTCCAACAGAGGCGAAGAAAGATGCAGTCTGGGTAAAGCCCACGATGGTGATCGAGGCTCGGTTTTCGAATTGGACCAGCGATCACCTCGTCCGCCAGGCAGCATTTCTCGGCCTGCGCGAGGATAAGGATCCGAAGGAAGTGGTGCGTGAAGTTGCGGAGTCAATTCCGAGGTTGTCGCGCAAGCATACGAACAGCGAAACCGCTCAACCTTCCACACCGCATCACGATGCAAAAAAGGCGAAACACTCTGTGCCTGCAGGAACTGCGGCGAAAGTTGAGAGCCCCAGACCCTCCAAATCACCCAACCGTACCCAGGTGGCCGGGCTATCCATCACTCATCCCGATAAGATTCTTG
>DASZYN010000029.1:0-13989 GCA_035545435.1 Acidobacteriaceae bacterium
AACACGTAGTGCGCACCGGCGAGATTGGGGCTCGACTGCACGGAACTGGTTGGATCGGGAGGCAGGAGTTGCGCGGCGACTTCGTGCGACAGAGGAAGATTGATCCAGAGCTTTGCTCTGGATGGAACTTTTTGTCTGAGAGTATCGGAATTCAGGATTGGGCCGAGTTTTATCGAGGAGTCTGCGCCTGCCTGTTGGAGGGTCCAGCTATTGCCATTCCAGCTCAGCAGGTGGGTCCATTGTTCTTCTGCGGGGTCGGAAACGCTGGTCACGCCGGCGGCGCGAATCTGTGTAATCGCCGCGACAACATCGGCGCGCGATAAGGTGGGCCAATGCCACACGCGCAACGGCGCCGATTGGGCCGGCACCCATCTGGCCAGCTCCAGGATGTCGCCGGTCTTCACGGTCGCGCCCGCTGGAGTGACAATCGTGGCGATGGAACGCGCGATTCCATCGGAAGCCACGATGCGAAGCCGGATGTTCTGACCATTGCCGATTTCAGTGAATTCGCTGCCAGCGCCAATGCCGGCGACGCGGCCCACGTCGAGCCAGATCTTTCCATCCGCGGCGGTCGCGAGCACAGCCGCGTGCAGAGCGCCCGATTCCGAGACCGCTCCGCCGAACAAAGGTTGCTCACGACGTTCTGCGGTGGCGTCGAGGTCCGGGTCTTCGTCAGGAACGTCTGCATTGCCCAGTACCGCACGCACGCGCCGGTAAACGGCCTCGGCGGGAGCATCGGCTGGCAGTACCTGCATGGCTTCGAGAAGTGCCGCGGTGAAGGCACCGTGCGATTCGTTGGCAGGGACGGTGTCCGGCATCTCCTTTGCGGTTTGATCCTGCTGCACCGCAGAGAGGACCAAGGCAGGGTTATCTGTCCGCTGCGAAGGGCTGGGACGCGGCTGGCCGCTGGGGAGCAATTCGGGTGCTTCAGCAATGTCGCGCGGATCGAAGGGTAGATCGCGCTCACGGTATTTTGCGGGGATGCCCCGCGTCACGCCGCCACTATGGCAATTGTCGAAGATGACCGTGAGGTGAACGCCCTTATCGAGTGCGGCATTGAAGATGCGGGTCATCTCGCGATCGCGCACATCATAGCCGCCCTTGTATGCGTCTGAGGGCACCAGGGTGCTGTCGGCGTGAATGTAATGACCATTCACGAGGACGGTCAGCTTGGTTCCTTTGCTGTTGACGCGCAGCGATCCATGACTGGCGGCATAAAAGACAACGGTGTCGCCGCGTTCAGGCACATCGACCAGGTACTTCTGCATGGCTGCGAGGATGCCGTCGCGGGTGGTTTGCCCTGCGGGCAGCAGGATGAGGCCGGGTGCTGGGTGGGGCGGGCTGGGATTGGCGAGCAGTACGACCTGATTCGCCGGAAATGCAAATTTTGGACTGGTGAGCAGGTCGGCCATGGACTGCGCGTCGTTAACCGAGCCTTCGAGGTTTTCAAAATAGCCGAGTTCGCAGCGTCCATAAGTGCAGCCGGGCGGATGGGTCGCGCTGGTGCCAACGGGCTGGTAGGTGTTGATCCCAATGAGCAAGGCGCGTTTGGTCTGCGGCGAAACCGGAGCCGTGAAAAGGAGGGAGCAAGACCAGGCAAGCACGGCAGCACAACGAAGGTTCATACGAGATCCTCGATACGAACTGCCGGGGGAAAACTTTCATCGAGTATAGCTCTCTGGGCGGCAGGGCAGCGTCGCAGGATGGAGGAAACCAATTCAGCGGATCCCGGCAGTTGCGCCAGAAATGGGGTGATACGTGTGAGGTGGGCCACCCAGGAGACTCTTGAAGAGAGCTGTTTGGAGCGCGCCTTTCTGTTGAATCTATCCGCGCACGGCGGCAGTAGCCAGACCGCTAAATCAGAGAAACCAACCGTTGACCAATCTCACGACGTGGGATGGAGATCTCGGCGCTGACCAGAACGGAATCGGAACGCTGACGGCACATTTCCCGACGACCAACAAGACGTCAACTCTGCGGTGATAGCTTCCGCAATTGTTAAAGCATTCAGTTAGCTACCATATTGTTCGGAATGCTTACTGAACCCTTCCAATGTAGACTCCATAAGGACCCAGCTGCACCGATTTGAGAGACACCGGGTCGGCAGCGCCTGGCGTTTTCAACAGCGTCGTCACTCCAGTGCCCCGGATGTTTTGAGAAGACAGATCGAAGCTGGCTTTCTGCGGCTGATCGGAGAAGTTACAGGCCACGACGACTGCTTCACCGCTCTTCGACTTGCGCAGCCAGGATAGCACGTGCTCGTCGCTGGTGTTCAGCATAATTTCCTCGCCGTCGTGCAGAGCCGAATCCGTTCTCTTCAGGCCGATGATTTTTTGGTACCAGTGAAGCATCGAATCCGGGTCGTGCTCTTCCGTTGTGACATTGATTTGTTCGTAACTCGGAGGAATGGGTAACCAGGTCTTCGTCCCGCCAGGTGCGAAGCCGGCATTGGGGCCGTCGTTCCATTGCATTGGAGTGCGCTCACCGTCGCGGCCCTTCTCCTCAGGCCATCCAGTGACGCCAATGGGGTCTTTGACATCGTCTTTCCGGGTCGGTGGCGTAGTGACCATGCCGATCTCGTCGCCGTAGTACATCATCGCGGTATCGTGCGAGGCCAAAAGGATTGTGGCGATGACTCGACCCACATCGTCCTTATGGTCAGATGTGATGTAGCGATCCCAGCGGGGATTGTCGTGATTGTCAAAAACGAACAATGGCTGGTTCCCGCCAATCGCTGTTTCCGCCTCGTCGATGCGTTTACGAAAGAGGCCGATATCGAACTGGTTGATGAACCCAATCTGCATATCCATGGGCAAATCGAGCTCGTCATTGTGCGCGCCGTACATCCTGCGCAGGTCCTCAATCGAGCGCAGGTATGTTTCGCCGATGAGAATGACCTTTCTGTTGTGGGTTTCGTCTTCGACCTGGCGCAGTTCACGCAGTACGTCATTGACTTTGGGAAGATCGTCAGTCTTGTCGGTATTGACTTCCTTGTCGCCGTAGGCATTGATGAGCGCTTTGCCATCGGGTCCCCGCACATAGTCTTCATCGCTGAAGGAAGGGTCCTCGAACAGGGACGTAATAGCATCGAGGCGGAAGCCTGCGACGCCGCGCTGAATCCAGAAGCGTTCGACATCGTACATGGCTTTACGAACATCGGGATTGTTCCAGTTGAGGTCAGGCTGCTGCATGTAGAAGCGATGGTAGTAATACTGCCTGCGCGCGGGATCCCATTGCCATGCGGAGTGGCCGAAGACAGAGGTCCAGTTATTGGGAGGTTCGCGATGGCCCTCAACCATTTTGGGGTCGCGCCACACATACCAGTCAGCTTTGGGATTGGTGCGGGACGCTGCAGATTCTTTGAACCAGGGATGCTTGTCGGATGTGTGATTGAGAACAAGATCCATGATGATTCCGATCCCACGCTTGCGTGCTTCCGCGACGAGTCGATCGAAGTCGCTTAATGTTCCATACTTCGGATCGATCGTGGTGTAGTCGGAAATGTCGTAGCCAAAATCGACTTGCGGGGAAGGATAGACAGGCGACAACCAAACCGCATTTACGCCGAGTGCCTGCAGATAGTCGAGTCGTGACGTGATGCCGTTGAGATCGCCGACGCCGTCTCCATTTGAATCCTGGAAGCTGCGTGGATAAATCTCATAGATGACGGCGTCCTTCCACCAGCCAGGATTCGTCTCAAACGAATCCGATGCGCGCTGGGCCACGAGAGGAGGGCTGAGAACGGCAGCCACCAGGAACAGGAAGAATCCACGGAACGTGGTGTTCATCGGGGGGTCTCCGATCGCCAAGCAACTGCCTCTGAGCTGCTTGCAGCACACGAGAGACGGCGATCCAGGGCCGAATGCTACCACATTGAACGCGATGATGAATCTGCCGCACTTGCGCACGTAGTTCTGGTGTGATGGTGCGGATCATTTCATTTCATCCCAACGCAGCGCAACGGGAAGAGGTTAGTCGCGGTCTGACCTCTCGCAGAGAACTACTAATATGGGTTTGCAGGCGCGAGTAGCTTGACAACGGTCATTGCAATTGCCTAAAGTCACTGCCGCAGTCAGGAATGTCGCTAACTCGTGCGGCTTTCTCCCCAGTTCGCGAGCGGACGAACGCTAACCGCAAGCCGCGATTGAAAACGCCAACGTACGTTAAAACCGCCAGACGCAGGTCGGAAATTCAAAAGCGGCCAAACTCATTTACGAGGCCGCATTTGCATTCAAAAAAAACAAAATCACGACCGGGCCGGATCGCTCTTTACAGAAGGTTTGAGACAGGAACGGAAATTCCTGGGAACTCTTGTGGAGGCAATTATGAGGAAGTATTCAGGGCTCGCGGCAGGGTGCGCTCTTTTTGCGGCGCTGTGTTTCTGCACTACGCTGCAGGCGCAGGCGGTGTACGGGTCGATTAATGGAACGGTCACCGATAATACCGGTGCTGTCGTGCCCAATGCGACCATCACTGTTACCGATGTCGCAAAGGGAACGTCTGTTACAACGACTTCGAACGCCTCGGGCGAATACACCGTCCAGCACCTCATTCCTGATACGTACGACGTAAAAGTGGAGGCGCAGGGATTCCAGACCTTCAGCGCCACCGGCGTCCAGGTATTGGCTGATACCTCTCCGAAGATCGATGCCGCGATGAAGGTGGGTGCCGCCTCGCAAACCGTGGAAGTGAGCGCGAGCACCATCCCGGAATTGAAGACGGACCGCGCAGATGTGTCCACTGAATTCACAACCAGGGAGGTTCAGGACCTTCCCATTCCGGATCGCAATTTCACCAACATGCAGTTGCTGCTGCCGGGGGCGCAGCCGCTCGGCTGGGGCCACGCGTCGGACGAGAATCCGCAGGGCAGCAAGCAAATCCAGGTCGACGGTCAAGCGTTTGGCGGGGTTGCTTTCGAACTCGATGGCACGGACAATCAGGATCCGATTCTCGGAATAATCGTGATCAATCCGCCGCTGGATGCCCTCTCCGAAACGAAGATCACCACGCAGAATTTCGATGCGGAGTTTGGAAAGGCTGTTTCGTCGTTCGTGACGGCGCAAACCAAATCGGGATCGAATCAGTTCCACGGCAGCGCGTTCGACTATCGCGAGAGCAACGCGAATCTGGCCACGGATCCGTATTCACAATATTTATCAGCAACGACGACGAAGAGTGTTCCGGCGGGCTTGAAGAACCAGTTCGGCGGTTCAATTGGGGGTCCGGTTCTCAAGGATCGCCTGTTCTTTTTTGGTGACTATCAGGGCGTGCGGCAGAAGGTGGGTATCGCCGACAGCAACATTACGGTCCCCACGGCGCACCTGATCTCGACCTGTCTCGGTCAGTCAACAGCCTCCAATGGCGTCGCCGGGTGCGACTTCAGTGAGTACGCGGCAGCGGAAGGCATACCGAATTCGACGACTCCGTATCTGCTCTACGATCCCTCAACGGGCGCACCGTACGCGACCAATGTGATTCCGGCAGCTGAGCTGTCGCAGCCAGCCCTGAACCTTCTTAAGCTGCTTCAGCCTTACGCGAAAGGCACAACATCGGCTACGAAGAATAACTACTCGGCGAACGGCACGGGCCTCTTCAACAGTAACCAGTGGGACGTACGAGTGGACGACCAGGTAGCGTCGAACATACACGCCTTCGCGCGCTTCAGCCGATTCACCAGTCTGCTGAGCGGTTCGACGGTCTTCGGCGATGCGGGCGGACCCGGCTTCGGCATTCAGGGCTACGGTGGCAAGTCCAACGGCGCCGACGACAGTCTGGCTTCCGGCATGGATATCGCCGTGTCTCCAAAATTGCTTACGGACTTCCGTCTGGCCTATTACCGTTACGGCGCGGTCACGTCGAAGTACGATCAGGGTACGAGTTTTGCAACCCAGCTTGGAATTCCGGGGATGAACATGGGAGACAGCTTCACGAGTGGAGCTCCCGCGTTCAACATTGCCGACGTGGATGTCCATGGCAACAACGGCCCAAACAATCCACAGAGTCAGGGTTCGCAGTATGGGAGCGGTCTCAATATCAACCGCTGCAACTGCCCACTTACGCAGAAGGAAGATCAGTTTCAGATCGTCAACAACTGGACTAAGATTTACGGCAATCACTCCCTTAAGTTCGGAGTGGACCTGCGCTATGCACGCAACCTTCGCGTTCCATCGGACAACGACCGGACCGGTATCCTGAGTTTTGGTTCCGGGCCCACGTCCAACAACGGGGCTACCAGCACTGGCCTTGGCTTTGCCAGTTTTGTGCTTGGAGATGTAACTCAGTTCCAGCGTTACGTGAGCGTTTCGACGAACGCCAAGGAATTCCAGAAGAGGTTCTTCTTTTACGCTCAGGATACTTGGCATGCGAGGCCGAATCTCACTGTCAACATTGGTACTCGCTATGAGTTCTATTTCCCTGAATCGGTAAACGGTAAGGGGAATGGATCGCTGATGCCGCTGAATGGGGGAAGCGGCGGGTATCAAACAGATGGCTATTTTCATGTAGCTGGTTACGGCAACGTTCCCACCAACATGGGCTGGAGCTCAACGACGAACACCTGGAACCCGAGGATTGGCGTTGCCTGGCAACCCGATTCCAAAACCGTCGTCCGGTCCGGTTACGGGCGTAGCTTCGATTTGGGTGTCTTCGGATCGATCTTTGGACACGTTGTGACGCAGAATCTGCCTGTGCTGGCCAACCAAAATGTCAATGCGCCGACGACAACGACTCCGGCATTTACGCTGGCGGCGGGTCCACCGAAGAATGTATTTCCGTCTGTTCCTTCGAGTGGGTTGTTGCCTGTCCAGGGTTATGCAATCAGTCCGAAGGCGCGTCCTGACAGCTTGCGGCTGCCCACGCTGGACGCCTGGAATCTCAGCGTTCAACGATCCATCACGCCGACACTTTCCGTGACTGTAGCTTACGTGGGCAACAAGGGCACACATACTCTGAGCGACGGCGACGGCAATAACACCAATCCCAATGAGGCGGCGATCAATCTGCCGGCGCAATATAGTGTTACGGGGCAGCCGCTTCACTACGATTCCACCGTTCCCACGGGAACGGTTCAGCCTGGTGGCCCTGCGGGAATCCCGGGCATCGCCGCCGACGGCGGCACTGCCGTCTCCAACTATTTGTCACGCTTTTACGGTGGCGGCCTCACAGCATGCACAGATCCGAACTATGCCACGCCGGTCGAGCCTGGTATCACACGGGGAATGTGCGGATGGACCAACGGCATCAACTACTATGGCGACGACCAGGACACCCACTTCAATGCCCTGCAGGTCTCGCTGGCCCAACAGATGAGCCGTGGCCTTTCATTTAATGTTCAATATGCCTGGCAGCGGGGAATCGATTACGCCAACGGTTACGCTACCTGGGACAAGCGCCCTGAACGCGGAAGGGACGGCAGCATCCGCGAGCAGCAGTTCGTGGTCTATGGCATTTACGAGGTGCCCTTCGGGAAGGGACGCAGGTGGGCGACCGGTGTGCCGCGCTGGGAGGACGAAGTCATCGGGGGCTGGGAGTTTAGTCCAGTGCTGAACTGGTCGAGCGGGCTGCCGTTTACGCTGGGTGTGGGTGGCGGGTGTGGCAGTACACTGCCGGGCAGCGCGCCGTGCTATCCCAATGGCTCAGGTAAGCAGGTGCATACACACCTGACCAAATTCGACCCGGTTTCTCACAGCAGAACCTACTTCACCAAGGCCGACGTGCCCAGTTCGAAATTTCCGGCCGCCGGGCTCGACAAGATCGGTACCATGGGCCGGAACAGTGTGTACGGGCCGCATTACTTCAGTGGGGATCTTTCTCTTCAGAAGAATTTCCCGATCTATGAGAGTGTGCTGGCGCAGTTCCGCATTGATGCTTACAACGGCTTTAACCACATTAACCCCGGTAACCCCGGTACCACACAGACGGACTCAAACGCAGTCATCAACAGTGAGCCGGCTCTCAACGTTTACACCAACCCTCGGCAGCTGCAGTTCTCGCTGCGCGTGCAGTTCTAGGCAACGTGTCCCCGGTCCCGGAGGGGAGTGCTCACTCCCCTCCGGATGCTTTTGAGGAGTAAACTTCCCGCATCATGCCTGGGCTTCTTCTGTTGTGTGTACTTGCACTGGCCAGTCTGACGGCATATGCGAAGGCTCAGAACGATGAAGGAACAAGGCAGCCTTCCGTCGCCGATGTACGCGCGCTGCTGGCGCAGGGCAAGCTGAATGATGCGAGCCGCGGGCTGGACGCGTTGGCGAGCCTGCAGCCGGAGCCGCCCGGCGTAGAGCGGTTGCGCGGCATCGTCGAATATGAAAGCAACCACCTGGCGGAGGCTGATGCTGCGTTTGCGCGGGCGCTGGCGCAGGACCCGACGGATCTGGATGCGATGCAGATGAGGGGGGTCGTGCTCTATCGCAGAGGGAAGCCACAAGCTGCAATTCCATTGCTGCAGAGAGCGCACTCGTCGGGATCGATCGCGAACGCAGATCCGAACTACGTGCTTGGCCTGTGCTATATCGACGCGAAGCGATACGACGATGCGCGACGCGCCTTCGCGACACAGTATGATTTTGCACCGGAATCGGCCGCAGCATGGCTGGTGACGGCACGCATCCTGTTTCGGCAGGAGCTTACGTCTCAGGCCACAATTGCGGTGCAGAAAGCGCTGCAACTCGATTCGCGGATACCACTTGCGCATCGATTGATGGGCGAGATCGATTTGGCGAACGGCGATGTAAACGGCGCTCTGAATCAATTGCATCAGGAGCTAAAGGTGAATCCTCTGGATGGAGAGACCTATAATCGCATGGGCGATGCGTTGATTCGCGGTGGGCAGTTTGCGCGTGCGCAACAGGTTCTGGATCGTGCGGTTCTGCTCGAGCCGAACGCCAGCGGACCATACATCCTGCTGGGCAGGGCGCTGCTGGAGGAGCACGATCCAGTGACCGCAACGATGTATCTCCAGCGCGCGGAGAAGATGGATCCGTCGAACACCATGATCCACATGTTGCTTGGACGGGCGTTTACCGTGGTCGGGCGCAAGGAGGATGCAAGCCGGGAATTTGAGGCGCTGCAAAAATTGCAGAGGACCACCACGCCGCCGCCGTCGTCGAATCCCTAGCGCGGACCATGGAGGGTGTTCTTGAGATTTGTGTGGAAGTCAGTGTTCGCGGCTGGTCTGGGGGCCGGGACGCTGTTGTGCGGAGCGCAATCGACAGCGTTGCAGGAGGCCAGCCAGGCCTTTCGAGCCGGAAGCGAGGCTTTCCGCAGAGGCGATTTGACTGAGGCGGACAAGCAGTTCAGCCAGGCTGTACGGCTGGCGCCGGGGATCGAAGAAGGACACAGCGCACTTGGCGTGGTCCTTTATGCCCAGGGCCATTATCCGCAGGCGATTGCGGAACTTCGGACCGCACTTAAGCTTAAGCCGGGCGACCGCAACGCGGAAGAAAGCCTGGCGCAGGCATACAGCCAGACCAATGCGATGGAATCGGCGATTGCAATATTTGAGAACATGGATCGCGAAGCGCCGCTGAGGGCCGAGTTGCTCGCTATGTGGGCGCGGGATCTGGCTGCACTTGCGAACCCACTCACCGCCATTGATGTGATGGCCCGGGCCGTTGCGGCAGACCCGCAGAACGCAGAACTAGTGGATCAGTTGGGTTCGCTTGATGCTCAGGCGGGGCGTTGGCAGAATGCCGAGACAGCATTCCACAAGGCGCTCACTATTGACTCAGGACTGGCCTCGGCGCACATGCATTTGGCCGTGGTACTGAGTCACGAGCAACGAACGGGCGAAGCCGAGATCGAGTTCGCTCGCGCGTCGCAGATCGATCCCGGCACCGCGACCGTTCAATTCGAGTGGGGCAACGCACTGGTGGCAGCCAATCAGGACGATCAGGCGATTCCGCACTTTCAGAAGGCCATGGCGCTGGAGCCGAACCAGATCGACGCCGAGTATCAGCTGGCCCTGGTGTTGCAGCGAGCGGGCAAGGAAGAGGATGCGGTTCCGCTCCTTCAGAAAGTGGTGGCGTCACGCCCACAGCAGGCCGAGCCGCTTACGAATTTAGGACTTGCGTTGGTACAGACGGGTCATGCGAAGGAAGCGATTCCGTTGTATCAGCGGGCTGCGATCCTCAGCCCGGAGAACCCGACCGTTCATGAGGATCTTGGCGCCGCATATCTCCAGGAAAATAACATCGACGATGCGATCGGAGAACTCCAAACAGGCCTGCGCATCGCTCCGCAGGATCCTCATTTGCACTATGATCTCGGGCTGGCCTATAAGCTCAAAGATGATTTGCCGCACGCAATTGTCGAACTCGAGGCGGCTCTGCGGCTTGAGCCGGATTCGCCCGATGCGCCCTACACACTCGGCATTCTTTACATGCAAGACGGTCACTTCGATGAAGCTGTGCAGAATCTCCAGACTGCCCTGAAAGCGCGTCCGCAAAACGGCGATGGATGGTCCATCCTGGGCAGCATCTACAGACAGCAGGGCAAATATGACGAGGCAGCCAATGCCCTGAGAAGAGCCATTGAGTTAGTTCCTGAGCAGCCGGGTCCACATATCACCCTGGCCAGCGTTCTGCAGGATGAGGGTAAGCAGGAAGATGCAGCAGCCGAGCGAAAGAAAGCAGCCGAGTTGACCCGCGTGGCAGTAAATCGGCAGCGCGCTATGTTTGCGACTAATGCCGGAAATGCGTTTCTTGACAAAGGCGCCACTGCCGATGCGATCGTTCATTATCAAGAGGCTATCAGTAGCGATCCCAGCTACGCAGAAGCACATCGGCAACTTGCCGCGGCATTGCTGCAGCAAGGTCGGATGGCTGAGGCGGCAGCGGAACGGCAGAAGGCCGAAGCGCTGACTGCAAAGAATCCATAGGAGTGCGGTGGCTTCCTTCTGATGAATCGACGAAAATTCCTGACTTCCCTCAGTCGCAGTGCCCTGGTTCTTCCCTTTGCCGATGTGTTGCAGTTGGCGAAGCCTTTGTGGTGGAACAAAGCGCTCATGGCTGGGCAGCAAGCATCGTCGCCCAGGCCGGGAGCGCAGCAATCGTATGACGCAAAGCCGATGCCCCCACCGCCCGGCCCGACTTCCCCCGTTGCGGGGACTCCGTTGGGAGTTCAGTTCGTCGACGTCGCAATACAGAGCGGCCTCCACGCGAAAACGATTTTTGGCGGGGAAGGGACAAACAAATATCTGCTCGAAACGACGGGCTGCGGCGTCGCCTTCTATGACTATGACCAGGATGGCTGGCTCGATATCTTTCTGGTGAACGGTTGGCGGCTTGAGGGATTCCCTAAGGGGAATGAGCCAACGTGTCGCCTCTTTAAGAATAATCGTGACGGGACGTTTACCGACGTTACAGCGAAGGCCGGTGTCGGTCACAGTGGATGGGGCCAGGCTTGCTGCATCGGTGACTATGACAATGACGGCTGGGATGATCTGTTTATTACCTACTACGGACAGAATGTTTTGTTTCGGAACAACGGAAACGGCACGTTCACCGATGTAACCGCGAAAGCTGGATTGCTGCAGCCAAAAATGCGCTGGAATTCCGGATGCGCCTTTCTTGACTATGATCGCGATGGGCACCTGGATTTGTTTGTAGGAAACTATATCGATTTCGATCTCAAGACAGCGCCTCTTCCGGAGTCCGGACCTTGTTTATACAAAGGCATACTTGTAGCCTGCGGTCCACCGGGGCTCAGCCCGGGAAAGAATATTCTTTACCACAACAACGGCGACGGTACCTTCCTGGATGTATCGGAGAAGGCGGGAATGGGGACGACACTGGGCAATTACGCGCTCAGCGCAGCGGTCGCCGACTTTGACAACGATGGCTGGCCGGATATCTACGTCGCTAACGATTCCACCGCGGCGACGCTTTATCAAAACCAAAAAGACGGAACGTTTCGTGACGTGGCGATCGAAGATGGCGTGGCTTTCTCACCAGATGGCAGGCCGCAAGCGGGTATGGGCGTGACCGTGGGTGACTACAATCGCGACGGGTGGCTCGACATCGCCAAAACAAATTTTGCGGGCGATACGGATTCGCTCTACGCGGGATTCGGTGGCGGCAATTTTGAAGACCGCACGTATCAGGCGGGCCTGGGCGTCAACACCCGATATCTTGGCTGGGGGATAGGGTTCGTCGATATCGATAACGATGGATGGCTTGACCTGTTTGTTGCTAATGGACATGTCTATCCCGAGGTGAGCAGCGTGAAGACTGAAGCGCCATACGCTGAACATAAGTATCTCTATCGCAATCTGCGCAATGGACGCTTCGAAGACGCAAGTGCACTGGGTGGAACGGGCATCACCGCTGCCGCATCGGCACGAGGGTGCGCCTTTGGCGACTATGACAACGATGGCGACCTCGATGTGGTGGTGAATTGCGTGAACAGCATCCCTCAGCTCCTTCGGTGCGATTCGGGCGGCAAGCGTCACTGGGTAAAGGTGAAGCTGGTTGGCACGAAGTCAAATCGCACCGGGATCGGCGGACGCGTGCGCGTGACGGCACATCCCCAGACGGACCAGTCGATGGTGTTCATCGACGAGGTGCGAAGCGGTGGCAGCTACTTTTCCCAAAGTGACTTGCGCCTGCATTTTGGGCTGGATCAGGCAGAGTCGATCGATGTACTTGAAGTTCACTGGCCCTCTGGTCAGGTGGATACTTTCAGAGGTTTGCCTGTGGACCGGTTGTATGTGATCGAAGAGGGTGCGAAAGAGCCCAGGGGATTTCTGTTGCCCTCGATGAGGAAGGTGTGAAGTGACGCTAAGATCTCGAACCGCGAATCTTCTCGCGGCATTTCTCTGCGCTGGATTCCTGTCGGGGACGGCTTCGTCTGGCGATACGGAATCCTGGCAGATTGGTCCGTTCACTCGCCCAATTGTCGGCAATCCGGTAATCAAGCCCAATCCGGCCGCGCTCTTTACCGATCCAATCCGCAAGACTGCGGTGCGCTGGGAGTCGTTGCATACCTTCAATCCTGCCGCGGTAGTTCGCGACGGCATGATTAACGTGCTCTATCGCGCTGAAGACGATACGGGTGCGATGCAAATTGGTATGCACACGTCGCGCCTGGGACGGGCGCAGAGTGTGGACGGGACTCACTTCACCCGCAGCGAAACGCCCGTATTCTACCCGGAAGCCGATAGTCAGCAAGCCCGGGAGTGGCCCGGAGGTGTCGAAGATCCCCGCATCGTCGAAGCCGAGGATGGCACTTATGTTCTGACTTATACCCAGTGGAACCGCATCACCTACTCTGTCGGAATCGCTACGTCACCGGACCTGGAGCACTGGATCAAACACGGGCCGGCCTTTTTCAACGCCGCAGGAGGAAAGTACATCAACCTTAAGTACAAGTCGGCAGGTATTGTGACTGCTCTGCGTGGTGGAAGGTTGATTGCTGTGCGCATTGACGGAAAGTACTGGATGTACTGGGGGGAGGGTGCTATCCACCTGGCCACGTCGTCGGATCTGATTCACTGGTCGCCTGTAGAAGGTGCGGATAGCGAACCGCTTGAGGTTCTCGAACCGCGGCGAGGACGGTTTGACAGCTCATTCCCGGAGACCGGCCCCCCGCCAATTCTTACATCGCGGGGCATTGTAATGATCTATAACGGCAAGAACGCTGCCACAGGAGGCGACCCACAACTGGGTGCCAACACTTATGCGGTGGGCGAGGCGCTATTCGACGCGCGCGATCCTGCCAGGTTACTCGCCCGAACCGATAGCCCGGTCCTAGAGCCCGTTTTGCCTTATGAGCGAACGGGGCAATATTCCGCGGGCACAACGTTCGCCGAGGGGCTGGTGTACTTCCACAACCAGTGGTTTCTCTACTACGGTTGCGCCGATTCCCTGGTTGCCGTTGCGACAGCCCCGGCAAACGTTACAAAATGATCGGGACACAACTCATCCGAGTTGTGGCCTGAGAGCAAAGTTTAGAGCAGGACGGCTAAAAGGTGATCCGTCCCGAGAGTTGGAAATC
>DASZYN010000030.1:0-1680 GCA_035545435.1 Acidobacteriaceae bacterium
CCCTGCCAGCGTGGAGCGCAGCCGGCCAGTCCCGCAAGTCGCGCTCTTTGCCGGCTGCATCATGAGCACCGCCTTTGCTGAAACCGGGCGGGCTACTCTGCGCGTCTTGCAGGCCCACGGCTGCGCGGTTGAACTGCCGGCTGGCCAGGGCTGCTGCGGCGCCCTGACCGTTCATGCCGGCGACCTGGAGGGTGCGCGGCGTATGGCCCGGCGTAACATCGAGGCCTTTGAACGCTCCGGCCTGGCTTTCATCATCGTCAATGCCGCCGGCTGCGGGGCCGCGCTCAAAGAGTACGCTCATCTGCTGCGCGACGATCCAGTATACGCCGAACGGGCCGCGCAGTTCAGCGCCCGCGTGCGCGATGTCAGCGAATTTTTGAGCGAGCAGCCCGCTCCCCGCCAGGTTCGCGCCTTACCCCTGCGCGTCACTTACCAGGAGCCATGTCACCTGGCTCATGCCCAACGTATCAGCAAAGCGCCCCGGCAACTGCTCGGACGCATACCGGACCTCGAACTACGGGAAATGAACGAATCTTCCCTCTGCTGCGGCAGCGCAGGCATTTACAATCTCACCCAGCCCGCCATGTCACGGCGACTGCGTGCTCGCAAAATACAGCATACCAGCGCCACCGATGCCGAGATCGTCATCACCGCCAATCCAGGCTGTCAACTGCAACTGCAAAGCGGTCTGCGCCAGGCCCGTTCCCCCATGCGCGTGCTGCACCTCGTCGATCTCCTGGACATGGCCTATGGCCCGGACGAAACCGCGCCCTGAGCTGGAGATCATGCGTCCCGGGTGAACTGCCTGCCCTCTTCTCAAACCGGCTCTGCATGCTCGTCGTTATCGGCCAATCCTTGTTCTTCCGGCTTTTGAGGCGTTCCGGGCAGGCTCTCAGAGGACGGACGGAGCGCGTCATCTCTATCTCCCCGCTTATGGTATGATATATGAACCATATGTCATATTACCAGGGAGAAGCCGGAGAAGTCCGCCTGGTAAAAAGAACGCTGTAGTTCTCACGGAGGTGCTTTATGACGTTCATCAACCTTGGCGAATGGCTGGCGCGGCGCACGTTGTTGACCCCGGAGAAGATCGGGCTGATTGACAGCGCAAGCGGACAGCGTTTGAGCTATCGCGCGCTGGATGTGCGAGCGCGGGCGCTGGCGGCCTACCTGGAGCGGCAGTATCACGTCACGCAGGGGGAGCGGGTTGCGGTGCTGGCTTTGAATGCGCCAGAGTACCTGGACGCCTTTTTCGCCTGTGCCTACCTGGGGGCCATCCTTGTCCCGCTCAACTGGCGACTGACCGCGCATGAGCTGGGCGTGATCCTGGCCGATTGCCAGCCGGCGCTGTTGTTGCACGATCAGGAGTATAGCGAACGCGCGCGTGAAGTGGCGCGGAACGCGCGGCCTGATCTCGATCTGCCGCTGTGTGCTTTCAGCGCCTTCCCCGGCGAGCGGATCGAACTGGCGAACCAGGCCCGGCCTTTTGTCAGCGCTGATGGCGAGGAGCCGGTGCTCATTCTCTACACCTCGGGCACGACCGGCGTACCCAAGGGCGTCATACTTTCCCATCGCATGATTACCTGGAACGCCATCAACACCCAGATTAGCTGGGGACTGCGGGAAAGCGACATCACGCCCACCTTCGCGCCCTTTTTTCATGCCGGAGGCTTAAATGTG
>DASZYN010000031.1:0-8787 GCA_035545435.1 Acidobacteriaceae bacterium
TCTGCGGACGGACGTGAACCTGGCATGGCCGACGGCCGAAATCGCGGTGATGGGACCGGAAGGCGCGGTGAACATCGTGTACGGGCGTGAGCTGGCCCACACCGTAAAGCTGGCGGAGAAGAGCGAGGGACCGCTGAGCGAGGAGCGGCGTGCAGAGGTGCTGTCTGCGGCGCGCACGACGCGCGTGCACCAGTTCCGGGAGCAGTTTGCCAACCCGTACGTAGCGGCGGAGCGGGGATATGTGGACGCGGTGATCCTGCCGCACGAGACGCGGGCACGGCTGTGCTCCGCACTGGACATGCTGGAAGGGAAACGGGAGAAGATGCCGCCGAAGAAGCATGGGAACATTCCGCTGTAAGAGCAGCTGAAGTCCGGTCGGCTAAGAGGCGGTCAGCTAAAAAGCGGTTAGCTAAGGTCCGGTCAGCTGAAGTCCGGTCAGCTAAGAAGCGGTCAGCTAAGGTCCGGTCAGCTGAAAAGCGGTTAGCTGAAAGCCGGTTGGCGGAGAAGAGGCGCGCCTGCGGCGCGTGAGGCCGACATCTCCAACGGCGGAGATGCGGGGCACCCGGCATGAGGCCCAGCCTGGCGCTGTGGGCGGGCACACTGTGGGCGGGCACAACCTAATTGCCGCGTCCCGATGTCTAAGTTCTGGTCTTATCCATAGATTTGGCGCAGACGTGTTTGCGCTACGATGGCTGCACATCGTGGAGGTTAGGCCATGAGTTCCCCCGCTCAGAAGCGTGTAGTCCTGTCCCGTTCCGAACGCAATGTTCCCGCCAATGCAAGCCTGGTCGGACGCACCGATCCGAAGCAGGCGCTCAGCGTTTCAGTCATTGTCAAAAGGAAGAACTCGCTCGATCTGCACGCGCTGGCGGGGCAGAGGGTGTCGCGCGAGGATTTCGACGCCCAGTTTGCTGCGGATCCCGCCGATTTTGAGGCGTTGCGCGTGTTTGCGCACGATCACGGTTTGACGGTCGATGAGGCAGCGTCGAGCCTGGCACGCCGGACCCTGGTGCTGCGAGGGCCGGTCGAGGCGATGGAGAAGGCGTTTGGCGTTGAGCTGCACGATTACAAGGACGGGAGGACGAAGAAGCGCTACCACTGTTTCACCGGACATGTGAGCTTGCCGGAGGCGCATGCGCCGGTTGTGGACGCGGTGCTGGGGCTCGATGCGCGACCGCTTGCAAAACCCCACTTTCGCTACCTGAAGAACCTGAAGAAGAAAAAGCCGAAGGCCGCGCCGGCCCCGGTGCCCTTCAATCCGCCTCAGGTCGCGGCGCTGTACAAGTTTCCCACCGGCGTCAATGGCGCGGGTCAGACGATCGGGATCATTGAACTGGGCGGAGGGTACACGACGAGCGACATCACGCAGTACTTTGGCGGGCTGGGGATCAAGCCGCCGACGGTGGTGGCGGTGTCGGTGGACGGAGGGACGAATGCACCGGGCGATCCGAACGGCGCGGATGGAGAGGTGGCGCTGGATATTCAGATCGCGGGGGCGATTGCGCCGGGAGCGAAGATTGCCGTGTACTTCGCGCCGAATACGGATCAGGGGTTCATCGATGCGATCACGACGGCGGTGCATGACACGGCCAACAAGCCGTCGGTGATCTCGATCAGCTGGGGGGCGCCGGAGACGAGCTGGGCGCAATCGTCGGTCACGGCTCTGGACGATGCGTGCCAGAGCGCGGCAGCGCTGGGGGTGACGATCACGGTCGCGTCCGGGGACAACGGGTCGTCGGACGGAGTGAGCGACGGACAGAACCACGTGGATTTTCCGGCATCGAGCCCGCACGTGCTGGCGTGCGGGGGGACGGAACTGATCGGATCGGGATCGACGATTGGATCGGAGACGGTGTGGAACGACGGCGCTCAGGGTGGGGCGACGGGCGGCGGTTTCAGCACGCTGTTTCCGCTGCCGGCATGGCAGACAGGCGCGGGCATCTCGGGAAGCGGGCGGGGCGTTCCGGATGTGGCCGGCGATGCGGCACCGGAGAGCGGATACAACATCCTGGTGGACGGGCAGCAGGAGGTGGTTGGGGGAACGAGCGCGGTGGCCCCGCTGTGGGCGGCACTGGTGGCGCTGCTGAATCAGCAGAAGGGAGCGCCAGTGGGCCTGATGAATTCGACGCTGTACGGAGAGGCGGCGGATTTTCGCGACATCACCCAGGGAAACAACGGGACGTACAAGGCGGCGAAGGGCTGGGATGCCTGCACAGGGCTGGGCTCGCCGAACGGGCAGGCGATCGCGAAGGCGCTGGAATAAGGTTACGCAAAAGAGCGTTACGCAGAAATGCGTAATTATGTGGACGAATTACGCAAAAGAGCGTTACGCTGAATAGCGTAATGGCTGATCCGGAAAACCCATTCATTTTCGGCGAAATTATTGAGGAGCCGAATTTCGTCGACCGCACCGGCGAGCTGCACCAGCTGGTGCGCGATCTGGCAGACGGCCAGAAGGTGTTTCTGCTCTCTCCGCGCCGTTTCGGCAAGAGCTCGCTGGTAGCGCTGGCCATGCTCAAGCTGAGAAAGCGCCACATTCGCACGGTCAGCCTGACGGTGAGCAGCTACGCGAGCTATGCGCAGTTCCTGGAGAAGTTCGCGGAGAAGGTGCTGCGGGCGGCGGGTCCGTGGGAGCGGGTCAAGGACTGGGTGACGCGCTTCGGCCGGAATGTGAAGCCGGATATCAGCTACAACATGAGCAGCGGAGAGGTCAGCGTGTCGCTGGGCCGGGGCCCGAGGTTCGATCCCACTCCGATCGCGCCCGACGTATTCGCCCTTCCTGGAGAACTGGCCCGGAACGCCGGCTTTCGGATGGCCATCTGCCTGGACGAGTTTCAGCAGGTGGCTGAATTCGACAGCGGAACGGTGGAGAACGTCATCCGCAATCAGGCGCAGAAGCAGCGAGAGGTGGCGTATGTATTCGCCGGTTCTCAGCCTTCGCTGATGAAGGAGATGTTGTCGGCGCGCCGGCCCTTTCACAAGGCCGGGCCGGTGATCTATCTGGACAAAATTCCTGCGGATGAATGGAAGACTTTTATCCGTCGCCAATTTGCACGGAGGGGAAGAAAGGTGGAAGACGATGCTGTGGAAGAGCTTCTGGCGACTGCCGACCTGATTCCCTACGATGTGCAGCGGCTGGCGCATGAACTGTGGGATTACGCAGAGCTGAGCGACAGAAGCAGCCTGAGCCTGCGCGATGTACGGATGGTGACCGACAGGCTGGTGGCGAGCCAGTCCACGTACTACGAGCTTCTATGGCAACAGCTGGCCGTGGGGCAGAGGGCGGTACTGCAGGCGATGGCGCAGCGCGGGCCGGTCGACATCTACGGGGAAGCGGTGCGGGCAGAGTTCCGGCTGGGAGCGGCGTCCAGCGTGCAGCGGGCGCTGCAGGCTCTGGATATGAAGGATGTGATCGATCGCTATCAGGATCGATATTTCTTCCTGGATCCGCTGTTTGCCTGCTGGATTCGGAAGCGGGCTCTCTAAGCAACGCCTTTCAGCGGTGCGCAAAAAAAAGCGTAAAGATGGTCAGGCATTCCTGGGAGAGGTCCGCCACCGAGGCGGTTGCCGGCTCAATACACTTCGCGATGGAAGAGGTCGTCCTTCTCCTCGCAGGGTGAAGCGTGGCAGCCCACGGCACAGGCAACGAGGGCGGCGACGCCGAGAGTGATGAGAATGGCCGGCAGATAACTGCTCAGTTCCGACAGATGGGCGATCAGTTCATGCATACAGAGGAAGCCCCATTTCGCTCCCACGCATTGGGACACCTGAATTCGTGTTCAGGTTTTCTTCAATCAACGGGAGTGGCAGCCATGTTGGCAGAATTTCCGGGGGATGGAAATAACATTCTAGGCATGTAACTACAGGATTGGCGGCGCATTTTCCACATTTGCCAAGAGTTGGGGCGGAATCGCACTGCGGATGTGAGTCAGGCAGGCTTCTTGTCGCGATTGATCGGATTGAAAGTAGAAGATTCTCTGAGGCTTGCGGGCAAAGCTGTCAAAAGACGACAGGCGCTGGGCAGCAGGGCAACGGTTTCCCGACTTGGGAGAGGTACGTTACCAGTGGGGGTGCCTTGCGGACCGAACGAGCGAGCCAAGGCCCGTCTGAAGGGTTTCCGACATTGTCCTTCAGGCCTGATCTCGTCCGGATTGGGAGGGGCCGAAGAGGCGGTAGCGCAGAACCTGCAGAAGGCCACGAAAGAGAATTGCGAGGCGGGTAGACAGTGGGACCCTTACCCGTTCGGAGAAGACATCGTAGCCGCGGCGCTGAATGCGGCGGAGGAGGGAGTGATAGATGGTGACGAGGACCCGGAGAGCAGGCCGGGAGTCGGCGTCGATCAGAGGCAGGAGCGCGAAACCGGACTTGTAGTAGTCCTCGGCCCGTTTGGCGAGGGACTCGAGAAGTTCGCGCTGGTTGAGGGTCATGTGGGCGCCGTCACGGAGGGCGGCGAGATTCTCAATGCGGACACCGAAGCGGTCGAGGGCATCGAGCGGGAGATAGATGCGGCCGCGTTCAGCGTCTTCACGAACATCGCGGAGGATATTGGTGATCTGGAAGGCGACGCCGGTGTCTTCGGCGAGGGATTCGGCGCGTGGATCGGAGTAGCCGAAGATGCGGATACAGACGAGGCCGACGACGGAGGCAACGTAGTAGCAGTAACGGCGGAGGTCTTCGAAGGTGGCGAAGGTCGTGTAGTTGTTGTAGGGAACCGGCTCCGCGGCGCTATTGGCGTCGGCGATTTGGGGGGCACGGGGCACCAGATCCATGGCTGTACCCTGGACGAGCTGGTCGAGCAGCTCGAGGGGGATCTGAAAGTTGGCCTGCGTGTCGGCGAGGGCCATAAAGACGGGGTCGCTGGTGGGCTCGCCGGATGCCGCACTGTGCCATTCAGCCAGCCAGGCGGCCAGATCGGCACGGCGCTCTTCGCGGGAGCGCGACTCGTCGTCGGAGAGGTCGTCGGCGTGACGCATGAAGGCGTAGACGGCGCAGATGGCATCGCGTTTGGGTTTGGGAAGAGCGAGGAAAGCGTAGTAAAAGTTCTTCGCCTGGCGGCGTGCGATCTCGGTGCACTTTTGGTAGGCAGCGTCGAGTTTGAGATCGGTGAGGCGACGGCCGGGCGTCACGCCTGGCTCCGGGAAATGCCGGTCAACGTTCCGCTCCTTAGGGAATGATGGCGGTTTTGATGTCGCCGGCGCGGTTCATCAGGCGGCGGAAGACGCGGTTCAGTTCGGAAAGCGGAGCGCGGCTGGTGATGGTGTCGCTGGAGCGGAATTGTCCGCTGACGATCAGGTCAAATGCCTTGCGGGCGGCGGCGGGTGTGTGGTGGAAGCTGGAGCGGAGGGTGATGTTGTTGTAGTGAAGCCGGTTGGTATCGAGCTCGACCTTGGTGCCGGCGGCGGGGCCGCCGAAGAAATTGACCGTGCCGCCTTTGCGGACCATATCGACAGCCCACTGCCAGGCGATGGGCTTGGCGACGGCTTCAATGGCGATGTCGACGCCGCGTCGCTGCGGGGTGAGGGCACGGACGGCAGCGACCGGATCGATGGTGGGGCTGATCTGAATGACTTCGGAGGCTCCGAAGCGTTTGGCGGCGGCCACCTGCTCGTCGCGTTTGACGACGGCGATGACATTGAGGCCACTCAGTTCGGCCAGATGCATGAACATGAGGCCGATGGGTCCGGCTCCGATGATGGCCACGGTGTCCCCGGAGTGCGGCTGACATTCGTCCAGTCCATGGACGACGCAGGCGAGGGCTTCGGTGAGGGCGGCGTGCTCGAAGGAGATTCCGGTGGGGATGCGGAGCGTGTTCTTCGCAACGATGCGAGAGGGGATGAGCAGGTATTCCGCATAGGCGCCGTTGTTGAAGATGAGGCGGTCGCAGAGATTCTCCTGCTGGTGGCGGCAGTAATAGCAATCGCCGCAGGGGGCGGAATTGAGGGCAACGACGCGATCGCCGGCGCGAAAGGCAGCGACGCCGCGACCGGCCTGATGGACGGTGCCGGCCAACTCGTGTCCAAAGGGAATGGGAGGCTTGAGCATGCGCGCGTGATAACCGCGGCGATAGACCTTGAGGTCAGTGCCGCAGGTGAGGGCTGCATGGACACGGACCACAATTTCGCCGACTCCCGCCTTCGGCATGGGAACCTGCTCGATGCGCAGGTCCTCCCGGCCGTGGAGGACGGCGGCTGTCATTTGCGCTGCCATCTTTCTATTCTCTCAAACCTGGGCTGCTTCGGGTTGAACGAACACTTTCATGGAGGCGGCGGAGGGATTCGAAGCGACACGGATGGCTTCCACGGCGTCCTCCAGCGCAAAGCGGTGGGAAATGAGGCGGGTAAGGTCAAAATCGGTGCGGTAGCCGCCAAAAACGATCTCTTCGACCTCCGGCTGGAGGTCAAAGGAGGAGCTGTAGGAGCCCATGAGGGTCTTTTCGTCCATGCAGACGACGGCAGGGTCGAAGGTGGCCTCGCAGTGCTGGGTAGCGGCGAAGAGCAGGACGCGGCCGCCGGGGCGGGCGGCATCCATGGCCGTTTTGATGAGGGAATTACCGCCGACAGCCACGATGACGGCATCGGCACCACGGCCTTCGCTCTCGCGATGGGCGACGGCAACGACATCTTCTTTGCTGGCGTCGATGGGGTGGTCGAGGCCGTACTGGGCGGCGATGCGGTGGCGCTCCGGATAGAGGTCGGAGGTAAGGACTTTGGCGCCGGTGCGGGCAGCGAGGGCGGCGTGCATGATGCCGATGGGGCCCTGGCCAATCACGAGGACGGTTTCGTCGGGTTCCAGAGCCAGGTTGCGAATGGCTTTGTAGACGGTGTTCACCGGCTCGACGAAGGCCGCCTGTTCGAAGGAGACGTGGTCGGGCAGTTTGATGAGGCCGCGGCCGACGATCCAGGGCATGACACGGACGTATTCGGCGAAGCCGCCGCCGGAGGGCTCAAAACCGGCGGTGACACCGACACGCTTGTAGTCGTTGCACTGGGAGGGGGTTTTGTGGCGACAGTAATAACATTTGCCGCACGGCGTGTGGTGGAAGACCATGACGCGGTCGCCGGCTTCGAAGCCGCGGACACCCTCGCCGGTGGCGGCGATGACGCCCGAGATTTCATGCCCGAAGATGCGGGGAGCGGAGTGGGAGCCGGTGTGGATCTTCTTGAGATCGGTGCCACAGACACCGCAGGAGTGAACACGAATGAGGACCTCGCCGGGACCGATTTCCGGTACCGGTACGGTCTCGACGCGCACATCGTTGATGCCGCGGTAGACGGCAGCCCGCATGGTGGCGGGGATGGGCGCAGAAGTACCTTTACGCAGATCGTTTGTTGTCGCTGTAGCCATGGGGACTCTAAAGAATCAGCTTACCGAAGCCAGCGGGGAGGGGGAAGCAAAATTCGCGGTGATGAATTTTGCCAGCTCGCGGGCGGCGGCGTGGCTGTTCTTCTCCAGCTCGCTCAGGATGCGCCAGTAGCGGGGATGGACGAGGGCCCAGGCGGCGAAGGCGCGGGTGCGGAGGCGGCCGTCGGAGGTGGTGAAGCGGTTGAAGTCGGGCAGCTCGTCGTTGGGGCCATCGGTGATGGCTTTGAAGCAGAGGAAGCCGAGGTTGTGGGTCTGAGCAAAGCGAGCGACGGTGGCCGCTTCCATGTCGACGAGGGTGGCCTGGTGGGTTTCGGCGAGGCGGCGCTTTTCTTCCGGGTTGGCGACGTGGTCGAGGGTGACGAGGCGCTGGGGCTTGAGTCCGCCGGCCGGCTGAGCGGCTGGGTGGGTGGCGGTGAAGGTTTCGCCGGTGCGCGCGTCGACGATCTCGCTGACGGCGACGGCGTCCGGTGCGCGCAGTCCGCAGGAGAGCGAGCCGGCGTAACCGATGGAGACCAGGGTGTCGCAGGTGCCGTCCGCGAGGACCGCTTCACAGGCGCGAGTCACGGCGGACTCGCCCATGCCGGAGGCGAGGGCGACGGCGTCAACATTACCGATGCGCCCGGTGGAGATCTTGCCGTGGCGGGGCCAATGGTGTACGAGGGGGCGCAGCTCCGAAGGAAGGGCGGCGATGAGGGCGATGCGGTTCATAGCTGGAGGTCAGAAACCATGGAAGCGGAACGCAAGCGTGTGGTGCGAAAGGGGGGACTCGAACCCCCATGGGTTGCCCCGCCAGATCCTAAGTCTGGTGCGTCTGCCAGTTCCGCCACTTTCGCACGCGGGTAGCAGCTTCATTGTAGCCCGCAGTAAACGGTGCGGTAGTCTGGTGGGGTCTATGAATCCGCCGCAACCCAAAATCCAGCTCACGCAGAACGAGGAATACCGCGAAATCTACTCCAACAGCGTCCAGGTGCGCGTCAGCGTTTGGGATTTTCTCCTCGTCTTCGGTCTTGTGCATCAGGAAACGCCGGAGCAGGTGAACGTCAACAACGCTCTCGGGGTCTATCTGAGCCCGCAACAAGCCAAGGCGCTGTGGAATATCCTCGGACAGAACATCGCGCAATATGAGCAGACCTTTGGCGCTCTGGCGCTCGAGCCGCAGCCGCCGAAGGGACCGGTTCACTGAGGCCCATCGCGGTGAGGGGGACCAGCCGTGCTGTTCCCTGGTGGATCGTTCTGCCGGGCGCATTCGCCGCAGTGCTGGCCGCTCACGCACCGCTGTTGCATCTGCCTTACTACTGGGACGAGGCCGGCTACTATATCCCCGCCGCGTGGGATTTCTTCCGTACGGGCTCGCTGATCCCGTTCTCCACTTTGTCCAATGCGCATCCACCCCTGCCATCGCTGATCCTGGCAGGGTGGTGGAAG
>DASZYN010000032.1:0-9144 GCA_035545435.1 Acidobacteriaceae bacterium
TTGCTGCTCCGGAAGTCGCGCCCGTGGCTCCATTACGAGGAATACCACCGGTGCCGGCGATCGCTCCTCTTCCTCCCAATCCTGCCGACATCGAGGTCGACGACTCGCCAGACACAATGGTTTCCGTCGACGACCAGGACACGAGGGGTTACACCTACGGCTTTTCCGACAACGGGGAGTCGTATGCCATTGTCGAAGGCTCAGGCAACGATGTGACCTTCTCCGGTTCGTGGGACAACCACCGCCGCGCGGAGATCGACGCCGCACGCAAAGGAGCGAAGGGCCCGTTCCTGTGGTTCACGCACGAGGGGAAGTCGTACATCGTCACAGACCCAGCCATCATCGCGAAGATTCGCGCAATGTATCAGCCGATGGAAGAACTGGGGCGCAAACAGGAGGCGCTGGGGAAGCAGCAGGAAGCTCTGGGCAAACAGATGGAGGAATTGGCGCGAGAGCAGGAAGCGGCGGGTCAGGTGAAGATGCCGGACCTTTCCAGAGAAATGGCTCAGATCGACGCAGCGCTCGCAAAGTTCAAAGAGAACGAGCATCAACGGAATGCCCCAGCCCTGGCAGAAGCTGAAGCGAAGGTTAAAGCTGCGCAGGATAAAATGCTGTCTCCTGAGAGGATGGCTGAGCTGCAGTCCGACCTCGCCGCAGCCCAGGCGCAGTGGAATTCCGAGAGCATGTCTTCATTGCAGGAGAGGTTGGGTGAGTTGCAGGCGCGGCTGGGCGAACTGCAGGGCGAAGCCGGTGCGCGCCAGGGAGACTACGGCGCGAAGATGGGTGCTCTGGGCGCACAGCAGGGAAAGCTCGGAGGGGAACAAGGCCGTCTTGGGGCAGAGCAGGGACGGATCGCGCGGCAGGCTGATCGCCAGGTGCGTGGCATCATCGAGGATTGCCTGCGCAACGGCAAGGCATCGCGGTTACCGCAGGTGAAGTGAAGCCTGGCAAGTGGAGAACGAGCCCTCCGAGTCTGGCGAACATCACCGGTCAACGCGAGCAACGGAGAGGTATCAAGGCGAAGACACGGCTACCGTGAAGATCGAACGTAACTGGTAGACTCGTAAACGCAATGCCCGTCATTTTTTATCTGGTCGCTGCAGTTGTGGCGTACCTGCTGGGTTCGATCCCTTTCGGATATTTACTGGTGCGGCTCTTCCGCAAAGAGGATATTCGTCAAAAGGGAAGTGGCAACATCGGGGCGACCAACGTAATGCGCTCGGGCTCGAAAGGCCTGGGCGCATTGACGTTTCTACTCGACGTGCTGAAGGGTTTTTGCGCCGTGTGGCTGTGCGGTGCGTACGCCCTTCATGCCGGTTTGTCGTGGAATGCGCGCGTGAATGCGGTCGCTATCGCAGCGTTGTGCGTGGTCCTGGGTCACATCTTCACAATGTGGCTCGGCTTCAGGGGGGGCAAGGGAGTCGCCACCGCGTTTGGCGTCTTTATCGCCTTGGCGCCCTGGGCGGCGCTGGCGAGCGTCGGTGTTTTTGCCGTTGTTTTTGGGGCGTCCCGCTACGTTTCGCTCGGCTCGATTGTCTCGGCGCTCGCATTTCCGATCATCGCCGTTCTTCTCCCGCATGCGCCGCGCACGCCGCTTGAAAACGCCGTGTTGGTGGTCATTCCCCTGATTGTGATCCTGAAGCATCACCAGAACATCGGCCGGCTGTTGAGCGGGACGGAATATCGTTTCGGCAAGAAACAAACGACAGAGCCCGGGACAACCGCCGTATGAGCCGCATTGCAATCATGGGAAGCGGCGCCTGGGGCACTGCCCTGGCCATTAGCCTGGCGCGTCGCGGAGGCCACCAGATCGCTCTCTGGTCCTACGCCAAAGACGTGGCAGCATCCATGCGCGACCGGCGCGAGAATCCACAATTCTTGCCCGGGTTTCGCATTCCTGAGTCTGTCGCTGTCTTCGACAACTCCGCCGAAGCACTGGAAGGCGCGGAGATCATCGTCAGCGTGACGCCTTCGCAGTTTGCTCGTGCTTCCTATGAAGGATTCGCTCCCTACCTGCGTCCCGGTCAACTGCTGGTGAGCGCAACCAAGGGCATCGAAGACGAGACTTACCTCCGTATGACACAGGTGATCGGGGAGGTGCTTGCATCCCGGGGCCTGGAATTACCGTGTGGCGTGCTGAGCGGGCCGTCGTTCGCTCAGGAGGTCGCGGCCGGTGCCCCGACGGCGATCACCATCGCCTCTGCCGATGCGAATCTTGCGTCGAAAGTGCAGCGCGAGTTTTCGAGCAGCACGTTGCGCTTATACACGAATGACGACGTGGTAGGCGTGGAACTTGGCGGTTCGCTGAAGAACGTCATCGCGATTGCTGCGGGCATTGTGGCCGGGCTGGAACTGGGCCACAACAGCAACGCGGCGCTCATTACGCGCGGTATTGCGGAGATCACGCGCTTATCGGTAGCGTGCGGCGGACAACGGGAGACGCTGGCGGGACTTTCCGGGGTGGGCGACCTCGTCCTGACTTGCACCGGTTCGCTGTCGCGAAACAGGACAGTGGGTTTTGGTCTCGGACAGGGCAGAAAGATCGATGAGATTTTGGCGGGCCTTGCCGGCCGCGTCGCGGAGGGTGTGAAAACCACTTCAGCGGCACTCGGCCTGGCGCGCCGCCACGCTGTGGAAATGCCGATCGCCGAGCAAATGGAGGCCATTCTGCTGCATGGAAAACACCCCCAGCGCGCCATCGAGGAACTGATGCTGCGGCCTGGCCGCGATGAGTAGAGCCCCCGCAGGCTCAGTTACTTAGGTTGCATCCACCTTTTCACCATTACGAGGGTAAGCCCTGTTTGCCCCGCACAGCGGAGCGGGTTACCACCTTCGGGTGAAGGAAAAACCCCCTTTACCTTCGTAGACTGACGGAGAAAGGCTTGGCATGCAAAAGGTTCCCGCTCGCGCGGCTCGGCTGTCCTCGCCGGGGATGCGAATTCGCTGGCGTGTGTTTGCGCGTTTTCTCGCGCTCTTTGCCGGAGCGACTTCGGTGACGGTTCTGGCGATGATGCTGGCACAGCGCACCCTGCGTGCCGTGGTCGCCGGCTGGGCCGTAGTCCTTATCGAATTTGCCGGAAGTGCTGCAGCGGCTCTGCTGCTCACCGTCTGGATGGAAAAGCGCATTCAGCGCCTCGTGGACACGCTTGCGTCGAACGATGTCGCGGCCGGGACATCGGACGAGCTGTTTGCCGAGATCATTCCCGCCTGGCAGCAGAACGTCAAAGCCCTGGCCGACAAAGCCAACGAAAAAACCGACGAGGCCCGCAGCCATTACGAAGCGCTCAAGGACTTCATGCGAATGATCGCCAAGGCCGTCGACGAGCGTACCGCCTATCTGCGCGGGCACTCCGAGCGAGTAGCCGCGTATGCGGCGGCCATAGCCTGGAAGCTCGGACTGGACGAGCGTCAGGTGGAACGGGTCCGTCTCGCTGCACTGCTGCACGACATAGGCTGCCTCGGTGTCGAAGACTATCTGGTGATGAAGACCACGCCCCTCACGCCGGAGGAATTCGAGATCGTGAAGGCGCACACCGTCAAAGGCGCGGCCATTCTGCGGCCAATCACCATGCTGCAGGACCTGGTTCCAGGTGTGGAGCTGCATCACGAATCCCTCGACGGCATGGGCTATCCGTATGGGCTTACCGGAGAGCAGATTCCGCTCATCGCTCGCATCGTCTCAGTGGCAGATTCATTCGACGCGATGACAACACCGCGGCCCTACCAAACGGCAATGAACGCGGACTACGTTCTGGATATCCTGACCCGGCTTTCCGGTACGCGCTACGACCCCGTCGTGGTCATTGCGCTTGCCGAGCTGGTGAGGACCGGCGCGCTGGAAGTGAAGAATGTGCGAACACCGGTCTCGTTCCGCATGAGAAAGCCGGTTCCTGAACTCGTCTGAACCGGTGCGGCCTGCCCCACGCACTCCCATGGGTTCGCTACACTCGATGAAGATGCGCTGAGGGCGCAGTTCTCATGATTCAGACGTTGTTTGGCAGCCTGAAAGAAGAGCAGGACCCGGAAAAACAAAGCCTCCTTGAGCGCATGCGCTCCGCAGTGACGCGCACGCGCGAAAGCCTGGGCGAGCGCATCGACGGCGTTCTGGCCCTGACGCGCACGGTCGATGAGGCTGCGCTGGAAGAGCTGGAGATGAGCCTGATCGCGTCCGACATCGGCGTGAATACGGCGGCCGAAATAACAAACCATCTGCGCGAGCGCGCGAAACGCCAACAAATTCAGGATGGAGCAGAGCTGAAGGGGCTGCTCCGGGAGGAGCTGCAGGCGATCCTGGATGAAAATGCCCCCCCGGCAAAATCGGTCCCGCGAGCGCCCGAAGTGATCATGATGGTGGGCGTGAACGGCACAGGCAAGACGACGACCAGCGGTAAGCTGGCGGCCTTCTACCGCTCCCAGGGCAAAACCGCGCTCCTGTGCGCGGCGGACACGTTTCGGGCGGCGGCCATCGAGCAGCTCGAGGTGTGGGGCGCGCGCAGTGGCGTGGAGATGATCAAAACAAAACAGGGTGGGGATCCCTCCGCAGTACTCTTCGACGCGTTACAGGCAGCCCAGACGCGCCAGACCGATGTGGTGATTGTCGACACGGCTGGGCGTTTGCATACTAAGACAGGTTTGATGGCCGAGCTGGACAAGATGCGGCGCACCGCGCAGAGGATCATTTCCGACGCGCCGCACGAGGTGCTGCTGGTGCTCGATGCAACAACGGGACAAAACGGTCTCCAGCAGGCGCGCCTCTTTACCGAGTCGGCCGGAGTGACAGGCATTGTGCTGACCAAGCTGGACGGAACGGCGAAAGGCGGCATCGCCGTGGCGATTGCACGCGAAATGAAGTTGCCGGTGCGGTTTGTTGGAATTGGGGAGGCGCTGGAAGATCTGCTGCCTTTTGACAGCGGAGCGTTTGTGAATTCGTTGCTGGAGAACTGAGCGAGGCGTGGCCTCGCGATTTCGAAAGGGTAGTGTGGCTCAGGGATTCGATCCTCTGCCTGTTGACGAGGGCTGGATGAGGCGAGCGCTGGAACTGGCGCAGCACTCGATCGGCTTGGCTTCTCCAAATCCTATCGTCGGCTGTGTGCTGGTGAAAGATGACGTGATCGTCGGCGTCGGCCGGCACGAATACGACAAGAAAGATCACGCCGAGATCGTGGCCCTGAAAAACGCGGGCGGTTCTGCACGCGGAGCAACAGCCTACGTAACGCTGGAGCCATGCTGCCACACCGGACGCACCGGCCCCTGTACGAAGGCGCTGATTGAAGCTGGTGTCGCGCGCGTCGTTGCAGCGACGGCGGATCCAAATCCAGCGGTGAGTGGGAAGGGGCTTGAGCAACTGCAGGCGGCCGGGATCGAAGTTGCTGTCGGTGTGCTGCAGTGTGGAGCGCGCGCATTGAACGATGGCTTCGCGAAGCACATTCGCACGGGTTTGCCGTTCGTGACCCTGAAGGCTGGTTTGTCGCTGGACGGTCGCATTGCGCCGGCGCCGGGCAGCGCCCCGCACGGAGCGCCCGTTTTCCTTACAGGCGACAAGGCCCGGGAGCAGGTACAGGAGATGCGCCACGCGGCGGACGCTGTCATTACCGGGATCAACACAATTTTGCAGGACGATCCCCAACTCACTGATCGATCCGGAATGCCGCGGCGGCGACCGCTGCTGCGCGTCGTATTGGATTCCGGGTTGCGGATCCCGTTGGATTCTAAGCTCGTGCGCACGGCGCAGGACGATCTGCTGATCTTCTGTGGTGTGGCCACCACCCAGCGGCAGCAAACCCTGGAGGCGCTTGGTGTTCGGGTGGAGCGAATTCCGACAGCTGAAGCGGTTTCTGATCAGTTTGCAACCGGGATGCCGACGCACGGACGTACCGCGCGCCGCACCGGAGTCTCGCTGAAAACGGTGATGCACCGCTTGGGCGAAATGGGGATTCTCTCGGCTTTGCTGGAAGCCGGCGGACAATTGAATGCGTCGGCGCTGAACGGTGGATACGTCGATAAGCTCACGCTGTTTTATGCGCCGGTCTTCCTCGGCTCCGACGGAGTTCCTCTTCTGCAGGAGGGAATGTTAAAGCCCCTCCTGCCGACTCCACCGCTCATAGAACGCGTCGGCAACGATGTACGAATCGACGCCTGGTTGCGTAACCCCTGGGGGGAAGCCTGAATCATGTTCACGGGGATCATTGAAGCTACAGGAGAGATAGCGGCGCTGGAGCCGCGCGAGGGGACAACGCGCATTGCCGTCTCCGCGCCGGGCTTTGCTGAACGACTCCGCAAGGGTGACAGCATTGCGGTAAGTGGAACCTGCCTGACGGCCCTCGAAATGAAGCCACCGATCTTCTATGCCGATCTGGCGACGGAGACGCTGGCAAGGACGTCACTTGGATTCCTCAAGCCGGGTTCCGTCGTGAACCTGGAGTTGCCCACTGCGGCCGGCACCCCACTCGGTGGCCACATCGTGCAGGGACACGTCGATGGCCGTGGAGAGTTGGTTTCGTTCGATCCAGTGCACTCTACCGCGAAACCGGAAGAGACTGACTGGTGGCTGCGTGTACGGGTGCCGGAGGAGACGCGGCCGTACATGGTTCAAAAGGGATCCATTGCGATCGAAGGCATCAGCCTGACGATTGCCACGTGGGACGGGGACATCGTCGGCGTCGCCATTCTGCCGCACACGCGGAACGTGACAAGCCTCCGCGTGCTCAAGCCGGGTGATCCGGTCAACGTCGAGGCAGACGTGATGATCAAGCTGGCCGTGGACCAGAAAAGTCCCGCAGCCAGCTTTGAGGTAACACTCGAATATCTTCTTGCAAATGGCTACTAGGCTATCGTTTACAGCTGAGGTAGGTCGCCGATCTGGCTTCGCACGCGTCGCAGGAAGTCCGCCAGCGTCTGACCGGCTCGCGGCGTGAAGTGCTCACCGATCGTGTCGGCATGCTGAACACGATCGACACGAAAACTGCGGAAATCAGCTCGGAGCTCACACCAGGCGGCCAGAGTCCAGGTGCCTCCCCAGAAATAGAGCGCCAGTGGATGAACGCGGCGGACGCTGGGTTGTCCATCTTCACGGGTATACGCAAGCAGAACGACCTGCCGTTGTTGTGCGGCCGTATGCAGCGTGTCGAGCTTGCGTCGGACTTCGGGCGGCGCCTTGTAGCCAGGCGCGTAGAGCAGCACATCGTCGATGTTCTCGCGAAGACTGGTGGGGAGAACCGCTTCGATCTTGCGCAGGGCGCGGTTGGCTGCTTCGGTTAGCTCAATGCCGCCCCAGGCCTCGACCATTCGAGCGCCAAGGACCAGAGCGGCGATTTCTTCGCGATCGAACATGAGCGGTGGTATATCGAGATCGCGGCGGAGCGTGTAGCCAACGCCCGCTTCGCCGGTGATGGGCATGCCGGAAAGCTGCAGGTCCTGTACATCGCGATAGATGGTGCGATGAGAGACCTGCAGTTTCTCAGCGAGGCTGCGCGCTGTTTGCAGGCGGCCGCCGCGCAGCAACTGCACGATGCGGAAGAGGCGATCGGCTCGGCGCATACCGGCATTGTAGCGAGCAAACTACGAGCGAAAGCCGAGTCGGCGCGAGCGAGGCAGCGAGCAGTCAGGGTCCCGCTCGCAGCCTGCTCGGTGTTTCCTCGCCCCTGCGCCCGTCTTCGGCAGAGCTACACCCGAGGATCAGGCAGCGGCGTGCAGTCCGATGCGGTTGCCCTCTGAATCGCGGATCTGCGCCACCCAGCCGACGCTGGGAATGTGGTTCTTGGCCTCAACGATGCCGCCGCCCGCCTTTTCCACCCGGCCGAGGACCGCATCGATGCGGCCGTCGCAGTTCAGGTAGATGACGACGCCATCGGAAGATGGGCGGCGACCTTCTCCTCCGACGACAGCGCCGGAGACGCCAGGACGCTCGCAATGGAAGATCGCCATATTAGGCCAGGCGGCCTCGTGGCGCAGGGGGCTGGCGAAGATGGTTTCGTAGAAGCGGACGGCGCGGCCGAAGTCGGCGGCGGGAATCTCGAACCAGGTGATGGTCGAGGTGGCGGTCATTTCAGCAGTGGCCATTGGATTTCCTCTCGGATTCGAAGTCGACTACGAGAGGAGCGTAGGACACCCCTGCTGACAGCGTTCTGTCAGTAGAGAACAGCGGAGCGAACATAGTGACAGCATTCCGCTACTGAGGCGTGATGACGCCTCCAACGGGCGTCCTCGTCGGGTATTGCTTGGTACCAGGGCGCGTGAGGTGCATGCCCTCGGCGATGGCGTCGATGTATTTGAGACCGGAACCGGTATTGAACAGGACAACGCGATCCTCGGGCTTGAGGAAGCCGATATCCAGCAAATGGCGGTAGGCGGCGGTCGCGCAGGCGCCCTCCGGACACAGCAGCAGTCCCTCGTGACGGGCCCAGTCGAGCAGGGAAGCCAGGATGGCCTCGTCAGGCAGATCAATCACCGTGCCTCCGGACTCGCGCACGATTTCGAGGATGAGCGTGTCGCCATACGGCTTGGGGACGCGGAGACCGGCCGCAAAGGTGGCAGCGTTTTCGAACAGGGTCGACGCCGACGCGTCTTCCTGCCAGGCGCGGGCGATGGGAGCACAGCCGGAGGCCTGGACGGCGATCATCTTCGGACGCTGGCCTGAAACCCAACCCATCTGCTCCATCTCCTCGAACGCTTTCCACATCCCGATCAGGCCGACGCCGCCGCCGGTCGGGTAGAAGACGACGTCGGGGTAGGTCCAGCCCAGTTGCTCGACCAGTTCGTAGCCCATGGTCTTCTTACCTTCGACGCGAAAGGGCTCCTTGAGGCTGGAAATATCGAACCAGCCCTCGCGTTTGGCGCCCTCAGCAACCATGCGGCCGCAGTCCGAGATAAGGCCGTCGACCAGCGTAACGTGCGCACCGTAGGCCATACCCTCGACGTAGTTAGCCATGGGAACGTCGCGGGGCATGAAAATGTGTGCCTCAATGCCGGCGGCGGCGGCGTAGGCGGCCAGAGCGCTGGCGGCGTTGCCGGCCGAAGGGGCGGCGAGCTTCTTCAGTCCGTAGTGGCGGGCCATGGTGATGGCGGCGGACATACCGCGGGCCTTGAAGCTGCCGGTGGGATTGTCAGCTTCCTCCTTGATCAGGAGGCCGGGGTAGCGACGGCTGG
>DASZYN010000033.1:0-5397 GCA_035545435.1 Acidobacteriaceae bacterium
TGCAGATTACTGTGGCCCGGCCTGCGGCCGTGCCTGCGCGCTTGCCGACGGCTGCTGAGCCGCCGCATCTGCCGAAGGCGGCACACTGGCGGCCGGCGTTGCGTTTGCCGGAACCGCGGGTGCGTCGGAATAACGCTGCAGACGGAAGAACACCGGCGTCAGCTCCAGCGGCATCTTGTCCCGCGCGTTCAACAGCACCGGGGGCCGCGCATTCAGCATGAAAACTTTGTCGTCCCAGGGATCGATCTTCAGCCGGCTGTTCAGCGGAAGCGCCGCCACCTGCTGCAGATTGTCCATGTCCAGCTTCGGCGCGCCCTGGGTCAGGCCCGCCAGCCACGGCTGCCCGTCGCCACGGACCAGCGAGTCACCCAGCCGCGGCGTGAACAGCGAGGGCAGATCTTTCTCCCGCGCCTCCAGTTGCTGGAAGAACAAGCCCACGCTGCCCGCCTTGTCGTGATAGATCGAGTGGCTGAACAGCTCCACCGCCCTCTTGGCAGCTTCCTCGTTATCCGGATTCGAGTGGTTCATCGTGATCCGCCGGAACGTCGCCGTGTCCGGGAACAGAAGCCGGTCGTTGAAGGCATACCGCGTGTCGATGTGGTGTCCGGTGACGATGTGTGCGAGCTGGAAGGCGATCACCGCGGCCAGCGCGTTCTCGTCCGGCAGTGTATCGATCAGGCCCTTGCTCAGCAGGATGGTATTCCCCACCGCCAGCGACTCCAGCGGAGTCGTCAGGATCACGCGGCAGTGAATATCGCTGGGCAGCTGCAGATTGCTGCCGATGATGATGTTGGTCGCCACCTGCTCCAGCTGCTTGTCGAAGTCGCTGGGAGGCGCCACCAGCCCGGCCTGAGTCAGCCGGTCCAGCACGTTATTTTCCGCCTGCGAAATCCATTCCCGCTCCGCCTGCAACGGGCTCACATCGGTCGAGTTGTCGCTCTGGTCCTGGGCGTTCTCGATTTCCATCGACTCCGAATCCGACTCTTTGGTCGGCAGCTTCAGAGAATAGCCCCAGTAGGTCGTCTGACCCTTGAAGCTGGTCGCATGGTTCGCGCCGTTGTGCAGCGTGTCTTCGATGTACACCGCCGCCGGCGCCCACACGCCCGGCTGCACGTTCATACGCCAGCTGTCGAAATGGAAGTAATGATCGGCTTCGTCGTTCGGGTTGTTGACGTAGGTGCCGTTGAAGCGCACCACGTTCCCGTCCTGATCCTCAACCCAGATGCGCCCGAAGAAGCGCCCCGGCCCTTTTTCCTTCGGCTGCACATCGAAAACCCACGTCCGCACCGTCCCCAGAAATTCGCGGCGCACAAACGAAAAATTGTAGTGCTGCTGATCGAATCCCGTCGGATCGACGAACATCATCGCCATGAATCCGGTCGGCGAATTCTCCAGATGGAACGCCTTGGTCAGCTCTGACATGAAATGGAAGGAGCCTGCAAACCAGCCATGGTGCTCCGTCCGATCCGCCTGCTCGTACTGGGCCTCGGTGAAGGCCTTGCCGAAATCCACGCGCCCGATCATGTACTGATCGGAAACCGGAACCTGGTAGAGCTTCTGGTCCGCACGCACATCCTGGATGTACGACTGCACGACCGGCGTGCTCTTCTGGATTTGCCGGACAACGACTTTTTCGCGCGCGATCGCCTGCTGCACCAGACGCTGCTGTTGGGGGGTAAGGGGCAGTCCCGACGAAGCACGGGGTTCTTTCGCCTGGGACGCCGGAACGCCCAGCAACAATGCCATTCCCAGAATCAAAAACTTGCGATGTTGCATTTCGTTATGACTCCTGAATACGTGCCTTGTGTTCGGCCTTTGCAAGAAGCGCGGGCGATGCCGGCGCCTCGTTCCCAGCTGCGCCTCATCAGGCCATCTGGAATGTCACATGGATGATACTCACCTGATCCACCGCCTGCCCATCGCGGGTCGCAGGCTTAAAGCGAATCCGCTCCGCCGCCAGCTTTGCCTGTTCGTCCAGTCCGTGCCCCAGTCCGTTAACCACGCGCAGCACCTGCACCTGGCCGCTCGCTGCGAAGCGCACTTCGAGGGTCACATCGCCTTCAATTTTGAGTTGCCGCGCCTCGCTCGTGTAAACAGGCAAAGGCTTGGCCAAAACCACAATCGGCGTCGTCTGCGGCGCCTGCGCATGCACCGCCGGAGCCGGCGCCGATCCGTACATGTTGTCGCCAAAACTGCCCCGCGCGACCGTACCGTGGCTGTCCTTCGATCCCGTTCCACCCAGCACGCCGTTGCCGAATCCTGCCGATGCGACCGTGGCGTTTCTATCCTTGCCGCCGGGAACGCCGCTCGCCACACCTGAACCAAAATCCGCTCCGCGCACTGCGCCCTGGCGAGCTGCTCCGGCTCCTGAAGCGGTACCTGGCGCTGCGTTGAAAGCTCCAACCGCTGCGATCGTCGCCGTCCGCGTTGCCGTCGGATTCGGCTTCACGCCCGCCGGATCCCCAAAACCGCCGGTCTTCGGCGTCGGAGCGGTCATGTTGTTCGCCACCGTCGTCGGCGTCTCGCTCTTGAACGCGCCCAGCTTCGGCTGCGGCGGAGGCGCAAACCGCTTAGGCGGCGCGGCCTCAATCTTCGGCATCATCGGAGTCGGCAGCTTAATCTCCGCAACCTTGGGTGGCGGCGGCACCGGCCTCGGCATCTCGATCTTCGGCTGCTCCAGCTTCGCGATCTGCGGCGGAGGCGGCAGCTTGATCTTAGGAACAGGCGGCACATACGGCTTCGGCTGTTCAACCGGGAAAATCAACTGCGTCGTCTGGTAACGATGCTCCTGCACCTGATGAACCTGCGCGATCGCCAGCAGCAGCATCAAAGCACCCACGGTCAGATTGATGACCATGCTCATGCCAAACGAGCCCATCCGGCCTTCTGGCTCGGGGAGCAACCCGAACGTTGCGCGCTTAACGGAGTTGTCGATTGCCATTGCCCTGTATCTCCAACCTCACCTGAGAAAAGAAGTTGCGACTTTCAGTCTGTGCATCTTTCCGATTTGGCATGCACTTCGATGACCAGTGAACCGAACCGGCGGTGGCCCGACTTCAGACAAGCCCTGGCGCAAGACTGCGGGATACGTGCTCCCGCAAAACTCGCCCTGCTTGTGGGGTTACCATTGAAATCTTCCTACGGGTACTTCTGGACGCGCAAGAGGTGACTTGAGAGTACTCCGAGGAATTACCTCCTTCAGTCACACAAACGAGGCAGAATCGTGCCCATTTTGGGTCTTGCTACCAATGAACGACGCGAACAGGGGCGTACTCGTTCACTTTCTCTACTTCCCTGCGCTGCATATCTGCAGGGCTCACCAGCGGCTGTCCCTCAGGATCGTCGGACCAAATCCAGGAGCGAGGAGCTTCCCGCCGCGGTTACCACAGTCGAAGCGCCCTCTCGATGAATTATAAAGAGTCTGACGCAGCCGGGACGTAAACAGCATAAAGGATTCAGGGGGTGAGGATCGTGCGAATTCTGGTCACTGGTGGAGCTGGGTACATTGGTGGGATGGTCTCCCTCGCGCTTCTCCAGCGGGGTCATACAGTTGTGGTCTTCGACAACCTGTGCCATTCCACACGCGAGCTCCTCCCGCCCGGCGCCGATTTCGTCGAGGGCGACCTGGCCGACCGGCCCCAGCTCGAAGAGCTTCTCGCGTCCGGATTCGATGGGGTGATGCATTTTGCGGCACTCATCGAAGCCGGCGAAAGCATGCGCCAGCCGGAACGCTACTTCCGCAACAACACCGCTTCGACCCTGAGCCTCCTCGAAGCCATGATTTCCACAGGCGTCCACAGGATTGTCTTCTCTTCCACCGCCGCCGTTTACGGCGAGCCCGACGTAACCCCGATCCGCGAAGATGCGACTCTCCGGCCCACGAATGCCTACGGCGAATCCAAGCTCCTGGTGGAAAAAATGCTCAACTGGATGTATCGAGTACATGGTTTTCGATACGCCAGCTTGCGCTATTTCAATGTCGCCGGGGCCATGGGCGCCCGCGGCGAGGCGCACGAGCCCGAATCCCACATCATTCCCCTGGTTCTTGATGTCGCTTTAGGCCGTCGTGACCGAATCAAAATCTACGGCGACGATTACCCCACCCCCGACGGCACCTGCATCCGCGATTACATCCATGTTGAGGACCTCGCCGAGGCGCATCTGCTCGCCTTCGAGGCGCTTGCCTCGCGAGGGCCGCTCATCTACAACCTCGGCAACGGATCCGGCTTCTCGGTCCGCCAGGTCATCGAATCGGCGCGCCGGGTCACCGGCCATCCCATTCCCGTCGACGTGGTGCCCCGCCGGCCGGGAGATCCCGCCGTCCTGATCGCCAGTTCGGAGAAGATCGCCCAGGAACTGGGCTGGAGGCCCCGTCACACGGATCTGGACGAGATCATCGCCAGCGCCTGGCAATGGCACCAGGTGCGGTACAGCACGAAAGACAGATAAGAGCCGAAACGGCGCGATCTCAAGAGGCTGCCACTCTGAGCCCCGCACAGGCGAAGGACCTTTCTCGTTCGGATAACTTCCGGAAATCCGGTCTCTCGGCAGGCGTCCTCTGCCGCGAGCACCTACCGCATTGATGCAGCCTGCTTTTGTGCCGTAGTAATCAGGACATTAGCCGTAATAATGCCCACGGCTACCATTCCCAAGCTTCTGCCAAGTTCGGCGGGCACGACGGCGAGAGAGAACGCCAAGCTAGCCGTCGCCAGGTACAGCGCAAATATGCCCATTCCGTAGTACAAACCGGGCATGGACGGATCTTGTTCCCGTTCAGTGGGCGACAGATCACGCCGGGGAGGTGCTGGAGACTTGATCCATCGCTCATGCATCCGAATCTGGCTCACAATCAGCAACAGCGCGCCTACGACCAGAACCCGCGTCACTATACCCATCGCAGAAAGGGGGACTTCCATTAGGGCCCACACGTACACAATCGAAGTGAGCGTGACACCGAGCCAAACTCCAATCAAGGGCCATCGTCTACGCATTCGATGAGAGTAGATTCCTCGCCTCAATGAGTCCATCCCACGCCTGAGCCAGGCCATCGCAATCCCAATGCAGCGCATTATTTCTGTAATGTCGGCCTTCCGGAACATTGGCCCCCTCCCGGGCCCCTTGTGGATTCCTGTCAACCCCCAACCCTCACGGTACAAACGTGTTCCCCCTCATTCCAGGACACTTACCCGCCGATCTGCCCCGAAAACGTTGGCACGATTTCTCCTTCGAACTGCTATTCTGAGAATAGGCAGACAGAATGAAAAGCCCGCCCTCATCAGGGCGGGCTTTCTGTTTCTGCCTCATCGTCGGATCCGGCTCAGGCCCGATCCCATGGATTCGCTCTTTGAAAACCTGACGTCCGCGGCGGTCCCGATTCACGGTCGCTTCGATAACCAA
>DASZYN010000034.1:0-3310 GCA_035545435.1 Acidobacteriaceae bacterium
AGCCGAACTTTTGCGACATGTAACCGACATGGCGACGTACTTCCGGAGCATCCTTCCGGATATCCATGCCCAGAATCCGCCCCGTGCCCTCGCTCGGCGCGAGCAGCCCGCATAATGCCTTGATCAGCGTCGTCTTCCCGGATCCATTGGGGCCGAGGAACCCGAAGATCTCCCCCTTCTCGACCTCCAGACTCACATCGTTCACCGCAGTGAGCTGCCCGAAGCGAATCGTCAGGCGATCGGCCTCGATGATCGCTGTCATTCGAGCCTCACCGTCGCCGACATTCCCGACTTCAGCACCTGCTGCGCATCGTCCACGTAGACCTTCACCGCAAACACCTGGTGTTCGCGGTCGCTCTTCGTCTGCACGTTGCGCGGCAGGAACTCCGCCTCGCTCGCAATCATCCCCACATGCCCCGCGAAGGTGCGCCCCAGGCTGTCCACCTTTACCCCCGACCGCTGCCCCAGATGCACATGGGCAAGATCGGTCTCCGGCACATACACTTTCACCCACAGCTGCGACGACTCCAGCATTGTCATCACGATGTGCCCCGCCGGCACCAGATCCCCAGGCCGCACGCTGACTGTCTCCACCACGGCATCGGCGGGAGCCGTCAGCTCCGCCTCCCGCAGCCGTGCATCGAGTTCCGCAACCTGGCCCTTCGCCTGCGCCAGTTTGCCGCGTGCCGCCTCGATGTCCTCTCTGCGAAATCCTTTCTTCGCCAGCACCGCCGCGGCCTGCGCCTGCCGGTAGCGCGCTTCCGCCGCGTTCACATCTTCGGCCCGCGTTCCCGCCTGCAGCAGCGCCAGCCGCTGGCGGGCGCTTTCCGCTCTTTGCTGTGCCGCATCGCGCTTATCTTTCGCATCGTCGAACTGCTGCTTTGAGATGATGTCGCTCTTCTCCAGTTCGTCCATGCGTCGATAAAAGCTCTCGGCGTTCGTCGCATCGGCCTGCGCCGCTGCCAAATCCGCCTTCGCCTGTTCGATTTCCTGCTTCCGCGGTCCGTTCTGCGCCTCTTCGAACGCGGCCTGTTGCGCGTGCGCCGAAGCGACCGCCTGGGCAATCTCCTCCGGCCGATTGCCGCGGACCATTCGCTCCAGATCGGCCTCCGCCTGCTCTACGGATGCCTGCGCCTGTGCCCGCTGCGCTTTGAGTTCGTCGCATTCGAAGCGCACCAGCACGGTTCCGGCCTTTGCGGACTGGCCCTCTTCGACGCGCACCTCCGTCACGCGCCCACCGACCTTCGATCCGATCTGAATCTCGCGCGTTTCCACGGTGCCCGAGTAGTCGTTGCGCGCGCGCCATCCCGTCCACGCCAGCACGATCCAGGTTCCCGCAATCACCACCAGCGCCACTGCGCCGATCAGCACTATCCGCCGCTTCATGCGACTCCCTCCTCCAGCACCAGCAGCCGCTCCCGCATCCTCTCCACCAGCCACTTCTGCGGGACCTCGTCCCGCATCACCCACTCGAGCATCGTCGCCATGTAGATCGCGAAGGCCGTCTCCGCCACCCGGCGCGCCTTCTTCTCTCCGCGCACAAAACGGCCGACGGACGTCGTCAGCGCCTGCACCGCCTGGGCTCGCGCCGTTAGCAGAACTCCCTGGGAGGCCTGCCGAAACATCGCTTCGAGAAACAGCTTCTTTGCGCCGCCGACAATGCGCGCATTCTCGACCGTGAGCCGCACGATCAGATCCACCACGTCGTCGTAGCGAACTTTTTTGCCATTCGCCGCAAAATCCCCGAGGATCGCCTTCAGCTTCGCCACCCGCGCCAGGGCAATCTCGCGCAGGATCAGCTCTTTTTGCGGGAAGTAGTTGAACAGGGTAGCGCGAGAAACTCCAGCCGCTTCGGCCACGATGTCCATCGAGACGCTCTCGTACCCGTGCTGTCCGAACAGCTCAAACGCCGCTCGGACGATCTCTCCGCGGGTCTGCTGCTTTCTGCGGCCGTGCAGGGTCGTCGGGTGTGCTCTTCCGGGAGTCGTGGTTGGATTCATCGTCACAACTTAGACTATAGTCTAATACGTGGATTGAAGGCCAGATTTCCCGCGGCTGGGCCGGTACGAACGTAACCATCCGAACGATTCCGGTGATTCCCCCTCTTTGTGCCCTCTTCTCCGAAACGCGGCGGCGGGTGACCTCCTTTCGGTCATGCTCCGTCACTCTCCTCTTGACAATCGAGAGAAGCTCGCTGTACCTCTTGACCATCAAGAGGAGAACTGCGCTCCATGCCCGAAAAGCCCGGCGACCTCGTCCAGGGAACCCTCGAAATGCTCGTCCTCAAGACCCTTGCCCTCGAGCCGATGCACGGCTACGGCATCGCCCTGCGTCTGGAGCAGGTTAGTCACGGGGTCTTCCGCATCAATCCTGGCTCGCTGCTCCCTGCCCTGAGCCGCCTGGAACGCGCCGGCCGGATCAAGGCCGAATGGCGCGCTTCGGAAAACAACCGCCGCGCCCGCTACTACCAGCTCACCCCGCGCGGCCACAAAGCCCTCGAAGACGAGCGCGCCCTCTGGGATCGCCAGATCGCGGCCATCAACCGCATCCTCGAAGCCTGACCAGAGCACAGCAAGGAGAAAAGCCCATGTTTTCCAGTCTGATCGCCGGCATTCGCGCTCTCTTTCGCCGCGACCGCCGCAACGCCGACATCCAGCGCGAAGTGGACAGCTTCCTGCTGGCCTCCATTGACGACAAGATGCGCAGCGGCATGTCCCGCGATCAGGCCGTGCGCCGCGCCCGCGCCGAAATCGGCAGCTCGGAATCCGTCCGCCATAAGGTCTGGTCCGCCGGCTGGGAGTCCACCGCCGAATCTCTTCTGCATGACATCCGCTTCGCGCTACGCCAGCTCCGCAAAACCCCCGGCTTCACCGTCACCGCGGTCCTCACGCTCACGCTCGGCATCGGCGCCAACGCCGCCATTTTCACGCTGGTCAATGCCGTGCTCCTGCGCAACCTCCCGGTTGCCGATCCCGCCACCCTCGTGCGCCTCGGCAACACCAACCAGTGCTGCGTCGGCAGCGGTTTTATTCCCGATGACGACTCCTACTCTTCCTTCTCCACCAACACCTGGCAGGAGATGCGCAAAGACCTTCCTGAATTCCAGGAGCTGGCCGCCATGGAATCCGGGTTCACTTACCGCCCCGTCACCGTGCGCCGCGACGGCAGTCAGGAGCCGGCCCGTTCCGTCATGGGCGAGTTCGTCTCCGGCAACTACTTCCGCACCTTCGGCCTGACTCCGGCATCCGGCCGCCTGTTTGCCGACGCCGATGACAACTCCGGCGCTCCTATGGTCGCCGTCATGAGCTAC
>DASZYN010000035.1:0-5309 GCA_035545435.1 Acidobacteriaceae bacterium
ATGTCCATGACTTCGCGAATCTCGGGTGTGGCGAGCGGGGCTTTCACGGAATCCTCCAGAGCAGTGAGGCACGCTCTTTGTACCACAGTCCGGAGGCGGAAAGGAATCACGATTTGGCGGGGTATTGGACTATGAACCCCACCCCCTTCAAATATCCAACCATGAAGGAGATGGGGCTCAACCCTTAAAGCTTCGGCTCCAGCGCACCGATCAGGGACAGGAAGCTGTCGTCGAGCGTGCGGTTTTTCGAAATCGCTTCTGCCAGCGGGATGTCCTCGATCTTTGTTCCGTGCAGCACCACCAGCCGCCCAAACTTGCCCTGATGGACGAGATCGATCGCGGCGAGCCCGTACCGCGTCGCCAGCATGCGGTCGTACGCCGTTGGGGTCCCACCGCGCTGCGTGTGTCCCAGGTTGACGGAGCGCGTCTCGAACCCAGTCTTTTTCTCGATCTCTTGTGCCAGGTGCTCCCCGATGCCGCTTAGCTGCGCGTGCCCGAACGAGTCAACCTTCGTTCCTTTGGTCGCCTGGCCGCCGATCTCGGGCAGCTTCGCCCCCTCGGCGACCACAACGATCCCGTACTTCTTGTCGCCTGCGTAGTTCTTCTTCAGAATCGCGCATACGTGATCGAGGTCAATCGGCTTCTCCGGCACCAGGATCACATGCGCGTTCCCTGCGATGCCTGCCGTCAGCGCGATCCATCCCGCATCGCGTCCCATGACCTCGCACACGATCACCCGCTCATGCGACCTGGCCGTGGTGTGCAGCCGATCCACCGCCTCGGTCGCGATCATGACCGCGGTGTCGAACCCAAAGCAGACATCGGTGCCATTCAGGTCGTTGTCGATGGTCTTGGGCACGCCTACACCCGGCACACCGGCCTGGATCAGCGCATTCGTCACCGACTGGGTGTCGTCGCCGCCCAGCGCGATCAGCGCGTCGATCTTATTGGCCTTGAGCACCTGCACGCACTTCTCGATGCCGCCCTCGACTTTTCGAACATTCGTGCGCGAGGTGCGCAGGATGGTCCCGCCCTCGGTCAGGATGCCGTCGACCTTTTCCAGCGTCAGGGAAACTGCTTTGTTCTCCAGCACGCCGCGCCAGCCTTCAAGAAACCCGACGAACTCATCGCCGTAGTGGTTAATGCCCTTCCTGACCACCGCATGGATCACGGCATTCAGACCCGGGCAGTCTCCGCCGCCCGTCAACATACCAATTCGCATCGCTGTCTCCCCTGGATTAAAACTGAAAACCCTGTCGTGGAAGAATCACGTCACTCTTCGGGAGAAGCCCGCGCCACTCAGGCGGGGCCTCTCAAGCTCGATGAAAAACGCAGGACCTTTACGGTCATGATACCGGCGGCTCGTCCTGCTATTCAAATGACGCACGTAATGTAGACCATCGTTAGAATCACTCCATGTCTCTCCTCAAGGTGATAGTGCTGGCCGTGATCCAGGGGCTTGCCGAGCTTCTCCCCGTTTCGAGCTCCGCCCACGTCGTCGTTGCCGAGAAGCTCATGGGCATGGACCCATCCGCGCCCGCGATGACCCTGCTGCTGGTCATGCTCCACACCGGCACCATGTTCGCCGTCATCGTCTACTTCTGGAAGCAGTGGAAGCAGACCTTCTTTTCCGACGGCGAGGCCTTCAAGCGCTTTGCCTGGCAAGCGATCATCGCCACCTTCTGCACGGGTGTTGTCGGCGAAGTAGTGATCAAGATCATCGAGCACACCCTTTTCCGCGGCGCGCCCAAAGCCCAGATTGAAGACCTCTTCAGCCATCTTGAGATCGTCGCCCCTGCCCTGCTGGCAGCCGGAATTCTGATCCTGGTCGCCGGCCTCAAGGAGGGCCGCCGGCCCGATGCCCAGGAAGCTCCCGAGATCGGCTTCGGTCAGGCCGGCATCATCGGCGCCGTTCAGGGACTTTGCCTGCCCTTCCGCGGATTCTCCCGTTCCGGCGCCACCATCTCCGTCGGCATTCTGCAGGGCATTAAGAAGGTGCGCGTCGAAGCCTTCAGCTTCGCCTTGGCCGTCATCATCACTCCGCTCGCCATCGGACGCGAAGTCCTGCGTCTGCGTCACGCGGACTCAACCGGCTTCGCCCATGCCGCAGCGCCCAGCCTCCTCGGGATGGTCTTTTCCTTTGCGGCTGGACTGCTCGCCCTCAAGTGGCTCAGCGCATGGCTGGAGCGCGGCCGCTGGTATCTGTTCGGCATCTACTGCATCGTCGCCTCCATCGTGGTGTTCGCTCTGCACGCTAAAGGCTATTGAAGAGAACCGCCCGCCCGTTCCTTCTGGATCCGCCGTGTTTTTCTGAACGCCGAACGGCTGTACGCTCGCTTCTATGTGGCTCCGCAAGCTCCGCATCGATCGCATTGCACCGAACGGCGAGGCGATTCCCTGCCCGATCGCCTGGATCGACAACTTCGCCATGCGCAACTTCACCAATGATGCGATCTTCGACGACACTCTGCCGGCCGGTGACGGAGTTCTCGAAGCCGGACAGCGCGTACCGCTCGATCGCCTGCAGGCAGCGATGGACGACTGGTTCCGGCGCAAAGGTTACATCAAGCCCGACGAAATGCTGCGCGTCGAAGAGGCGCCCCGGTAGCTGCCGTCATTCCACGGGTTCGCCCAGCGCGTAGCGCAGATAGATGTACTGTTCGAAGGGCGCTTTCTGCGCGGCAAAGGTCAGATCCTTCGCATACTCGACGCCATCGTGAATCAGATCGTCGTCGTCGGCATCGATCAGGTGGACCTTGTGAACGAGGCCATCGGCATTGACCTCGACCTTGACCAGGAGATTGCCGTAAAGCGGGTCGAGCTGTAATGGTTTCACGCCGATCACTTTGTGCGGGACGGCGTTATTGTCTTCCGGCTCTCCCATGTCCGGCTCATTTGCCGGAATCGTGAACAGATCGGCCGGAAACGCCTTCACTACTTCCGCGCTGCCGGAAGCCTCCACCATAATTCGGCCCGCGTCATAGATGCGGAACCGCCGCGGCACCATGTGGGTGCCAACAGGCTGCCAGTCCTCCCACGTCACTGTCTGGTTGAACATCTCGGCAAAAGCCAGCACGTGCGCAAACGGATCGAAGCAGACACGCATCTGCATCTGCTCGTTCGTGCAGGTGAACGGAGAACCCTCGACCTGCTGAAAGTGAACGTAGTGGTTGGGCTGGGGAATGGCAAAGAACGACACCGCGAAATCGGGCTGCCGATAGTTTTCAAGCAAATCGTGCACCTTAAGCGGCATCAGCCCGTCGAAGTGCCGCCATTGCCGGGTATGCGTTAGGTCTTCGATCTGGGTGTAATGAAAATCCCCGGCGACAATGTCGGTGCGCGTAAAGCGGAGCGGATCCCGCCAGATGTCCCACGTCCCCTTCGTGCGTTTGCCGGTATGACTGTAAAGCTTCAGGTCGTAGTGGACGTGGTGCGGAACATCGCTGGCCAGCGCGCCGGCCTCCAGCGATCGAGCGTGAGCGATCGCTTCAGAAAATGGCGGGTACGAGACGACCTGCGCGAGGGCCGCGGGCCATTCCCAGAGCACGATCAACAGCAACAACACCATCCGCATCGCCAGCCCCTCACCTCAGCAAAACGCGTCATCATAACAGACGGCCGGGGTCGAAAAAGGCCCCATCGCAGCGTCCTCCCGAATCCTCGTGATGGTGGTCACCGCCAGGTCTCTCCTCCGCGGATTAGCATCGCCCGCAATGGCGGCCCCGTTCCTTTACAGGTCTATGGTGGAGGCTCTGATGCTGGGCCTCGCGACAGGTCCGGTCTGCCTCGCCTCCTGCGGGCCGGTCGTATTGCCATGGATGCTCGTACAACCGCAGGGCATCCGCGTGCACGCCCGTCAGATGACTTTCTTTCTCGGCGCGCGCCTCGCGGGGTATCTGCTCTTTGCATCCCTGATCTGGCTGGCAGGATCTGCAATCGCTCAGTCGTGGGGAGAGCACACCTGGATGTATGGGGCTGTGCAGATTTTGCTGGCGGGTGGACTGCTGTTCTACGCGGCGGGCTGGCCTCGCGCGCACTGTGCTGTAGCCCAATCGGAACCGCCGGGGCTGGTGCAGATTGCGACTTCACCTGTGGAGCCTCCGCAATCGCGGCCGACGGGCGCCATGGCGCTCGGATTCCTCACCGGAATCAACCTCTGTCCGCCCTTCCTCATCGCCGGTGTGCGAGCCGCGACGCTGCCGCAGATCCACGACGCTCTCTTCTTCTTTGCGGTCTTTTTCGTGGGGACTGCCGTGTGGTTCATCCCCTTCCTGTCGCTGAGCGTAGTTCGGCGCACCCCATCTTTCCTCACCGTGGCACGCATGGTGGCCGTTCTGCTGGCCTGCTGGTACGGCTTCAGCGGAGCCTCGCTCCTGATCCAGAAGGTCATCTATGGCTAGCGCAGCTATTTCGCATCCGAAGCGACGCCCTCCTCCCTTTCGAGGCATGGGTCGTGCGACTCTGCTTACTTTGCCCATGGCCCTTTGGGCCTTGCTGATGCTCACTCCCACCCTGCGCGCGCCCGGAATCAAGCAACCCATCGCCGCTGCCGCCGCCAACCTCTTCATGACCACGCTGTTCTTCCTGATGATGCGCACCGGAAAGACGTACTGCTGGCGGCGCTATTTCTTTGTCGCCCTTGGCCTTCTCTTTCCTGTGGGATTCATCGCCAGTCTCATTCACCTGCGCGGCAGCATGAGTCTCTCGCTCGAGAGCATGCTGGGCGGCGACACGCCCTTCTGTCACATGGTCATCCCCATGATCCTGATTCCGGCAGCCCTGACGCGTACCATCATCTTCCCGGGATCGATCCTGCCCACTGCGGCCAATCCGCACTCCATTGCCTTCATGATCGGGCTCTGGATGGCCTTTACTTTGGTCATGGGGAAGGCATGGTGCAGCTACGGCTGCTTCTTTGGCGGCATTGAAGAAGGGTTTGCCGCACTGCCGAAGCGCATCCGGATCAGGAAAATCGATCCTCGCCTGCGCCTGGTGCCCTGGGCGCTTCTCATTTCCGTCGCGGTGCTGTCGGCGGCTTTGTTTGAGCCCGTCTATTGCCGGTGGCTCTGTCCCTTCAAAACCGTGACCGAATTCCAGGCCGTCACCTCGGTGCAGACTGCCATCCAGATGGCGATCTTCGTCAGCTTGTTTGTGGGCCTCGTCGTTGTCTTCCCTTTTCTGACAAAGAAACGAACACAGTGCGGCTTCTTCTGCCCCTTCGGCGCGTTTCAATCCCTGTTTAACAAGATCAACCTCTTCGAGATTCGTTTCGACCGCACGAAATGCGTCGACTGCACGCTCTGCCAGAC
>DASZYN010000036.1:0-2375 GCA_035545435.1 Acidobacteriaceae bacterium
ATGCCGCCTTCTTCCGGATGAGTCGAAACGGCGCGACCTCCGCCGCGCACCGGTCTTCCCGGCAGGATCAGGCCTGGCAGGATGCGCGCCAACTCCGTGTGCCACCACTCATGCTCATCGCGCGCAAGGGTTGCGAGGTGCGCGAGTTGCTCGGCGATCTGCGGATTGTATTCCGCGAGGTGAGGCAGCAGTTCGAGGCGGATTCGATTGCGGGTGTGGGCGGTGTCGTCATTCGTTGCGTCTTCGCGCCAGGTTTGGCCTATGGAGCGGAGCCACGCGCGAATTTCGTCGCGCTGGGTTTCGAGAAAGGGGCGCAGAATGACGCCAGGCGGGCATTGCACGATGGGGTGTATTCCACCGAGGCCTTCGGTCCATGCGCCGCGGAGCAGGCGATGGAGCACGGTCTCTGCCTGATCGTCGAGGGTGTGGGCTGTGGCGACGGCATCGACTTTGCCCTGGGCTAACAATTCACGAAACCACGTGTAGCGAAGGTCCCGGGCCGCCTCCTCCAGAGTCTGTTTCTTTTCTCGCGCGATGGCGGGGGTATCGACGCGGTGCGGCGACACCTCGAGGCCGAGTGAAGCTGCCAGTTCTGCGACGAAGTGCTGGTCCTGGTCGGCTTCAGGGCCACGAATCCCGTGGTGGACATGGGCGACCGATAGCACCAGGCCGATCTGCGACGCAGCGTCATGAAGCGTCCGCAGGAGGCCGACCGAATCCGCACCGCCGGAAACTGCGACGGCCACACGCATGCCGGGGCGCAGGTAGGTGCAGTCGAAACTGATTCGGCCCTGACTCGGGGGTCGTGTCACGTCACTATCGTAAGCTCTATACTTCTCATCATGCTCACGACGAGGCCAGCCACGGCCGCCGACGCTCCGCTCATCACCCACCACCGACGCCGCATGTTTGTGGATGCGGGCCGACGCGACAACCAGGTGCTCGATCTAATGGCCCAGTCGCATGAGCCGTGGGTGGCGCAGGCCATCACGGATGGCAAATACCTTGGCTGGCTCAGCGAAGACGATGGAAAAGTGGTCGCGGGGGCCGGGCTTCTGCTTCTTGACTGGCCGCCTCATCCGCTGGACCCCCACTCCAGCAAGCGCGGCTACCTGCTCAACGTTTATGTCGAACCGGAATACCGCCGTCGCCACCTCGCGACGAACCTCATCGAGCTTGCTCTTGCTGAGGCGCGCCGCCGAGGGATCCGCGTGGTCGCTCTGCACTCGACCGAGGAAGGCCGGCGTCTGTACGAGGCTGCAGGCTTCCGCACGACGAATGAGATGTTCTACGTCGAGTCGATTGAGCCGTAGAAGCAGAGTTTAGAGTTTAGAGTTTTTTGCGAGACGAGCCGCGCCGCAATCACTAGCGCAGAATCGGGAACGGTCCGAAAGAATTGCTGTTGGTTCCGTAGTCGAGGTCGAAGCCCAGTTGCAGCTTCGCGGCCTCGGACATGCGGCCGGGATTCCACGGCGGATCGAAGACGACCTCGACCTTCACGGACTTCACTTCGGGCAGGTGCGCCAGCTTCTTCTCGACGTCGGCCTTGAGGACATCGGACATGCCGCATCCTGGCGCAGTCAACGACATCTGCACATCGATTTTCTTACCGCCTTCGGGATGGTCTGCGATTTCGCAGGCGTAGATGAGGCCGAGGTCGACGATGTTCACGGGAATCTCGGGATCGTAGATTGTTTTCAGCTGGTCCCACACCATGCGCTCGCTAAACGCGGGGGGAGTATGCGGCTGGGTTGCGGGGCCGCTTTGGCCGAGGGCGTCGGCATCCTTTTCATCGATGCGATAGAGCGCGCCGCTGGCCGAAACCGTATAGCTCGAACCGGCGGCCTGGGTGATTTTCACGCAGGTCCCGGCCGGAAGCATTTGCTTCGTGCCGGCGGGAACCGCGATGGCTTCGCAGTCTCGCTTCAGGGGAACGGTTTGGTTGGTGATGATCATGAAATGGCCCGTGCCTGTTGCCGATGGCGTTACTCGGTGGAGATCTTTTCCTGTTTGCCTTCGAGCGCGGCTTCGAGGGTGTGCCAGGCAAGAGTCGCGCATTTCACGCGCACCGGAAATTCCGATACGCCGGAGAAGACCGCCAGCTTGCCGAGTTCGGCTTGATCGGCGTGGCTGTGGCCGGTGACCAGGTCGTGAAAGCGATGGAAGATCTTTTCCGCTTCTTCCTTTGTCTTGCCTTTGACGCTTTGCGTCATCATGGAGGCCGACGCTTTGGAGATGGCGCAACCGGCGCCCTGGAAGCCAATCTCGCGAATGGTGTCGCCGTCCATCTGGAGATACACCGTGAAGCGGTCGCCGCAGAGCGGGTTGTAGCCCTCGGCTTTGTGGTTCGCGCTCTCGAGCGCCTTGTAGTTTCT
>DASZYN010000037.1:0-2468 GCA_035545435.1 Acidobacteriaceae bacterium
GAGATGGAGATCGTGTGGCGGGATCTGACTCCTGCGACGGTGACGACGTTTGAGACGATGACCGGGCCGGATCTGAAGGCGCTGAACACGTTCGCCGATCCGAAGAAGGTCGTGCCGCAGACGCTGGACAAGCCGAAGACGGGATCGAGGATGACGGTGAAGCTGCCGGCGCGGTCGTACTCGGTGTTGTCGATGACGGTGTGAGCGGAAGCGCCGGGTCGTCCTTATTCTTCTTTCTGGTTTTCTACCATCAGCTCATCGAGCGTGGGCCTTCGACCTGTCGCCTCGTTCAAGGTCAGCTCGAGGCCGATAACGGCCAGGATATTAGCGATTTTCGAATAGCCAAGCTCCCCCAGCCGGCTGTTCTCCAGCGCGTCCAGCGTTGAGCGGCTGACGTGCGCCTCGTTTGCAACGGCGGCTTGAGTCAAACCAGGTCTTTTCTCTTAGCAGCGATCCGCTCGCCGAGATCGGGAAGGAGGAGCAGCACGTGCCTAATATACCGGGCAGTTTTGGAGGATGGCACAGTTGTTGCTTTGAATATTGCGCAGCCACGCGCCAAGTGGGTCCTGGAGGCGGACGACGCCCAAAGAGGAGGATGATAATTAACGTTACGCTCGCCGCTTCAGATCCGCATGGGCATGATGATATAGCGGTATTTGTATTCGTCGGAGCTTTCTTCGGGGCGGATCTGGCCGGCGGACTGGGCGTCCTTGAACTCCAGGCGAACCTCGCCCTCATTGCCGATGGCCTTGAGGAAGTCGATCAGGTACGCGGAATTGAAGCCGACGACGATGGGATCGAAGCTGTAGGGAGTCTCGATGGTGTCTTCGGACTCGCCCGCGTCGGTTGAAGACGACGAAACCTTCATTTCGTTTTGCTCGAGGCGCATCTTGATGGCGCCCGAGCGCTCGTCGGCGAACTGCGCGACGCGCTGAATGGAGGCGGAGAGGTCCGGAGAGCGCACGATCGCGAACTTGTTGTTATCGCGCGGCATCACGGCTTCGTAGTTGGGGAACTGGCCGGTGAGTTTGCGGCTGGTGAGCACGCGGTGGCCAACACGGAAGAACAGCGTTGAGTCGTCATCGGCGAATTCGAGATGCTCGGCCTCGGTGTTGGCGAGGAGCGATTGCAGCTCCTGCAGCGCTTTGCGCGGGACGAGAGTCTTCTTCTCGGCATTGATGCCGGGGAAGTTTTCGCCGGCCTTCTCGATATGAGCCAGGCGATGGCCGTCGGTGGCGACCATGGCGATGGATTCAGCCTTGAGGATCAGCAGCGCGCCGTTGAGCGTGTAGCGCGATTCTTCGTTGGAGATGGCGAAGATGGTGCGTGCGATGAGGGTGCGCAAAGAGGCGACGGGAATCTTGATGGCACTGCCGCTGGGAAACTCGGGCACCTGGGGAAAGTTGGCACGCGCCATACCCACCATGCGGGTGTTGGAGCGGCCGGCGCGAATCTGCACCCAGTGGTTCTCCAGCAGCTTGATCGACATGTCGCCGTCGCCGAGGAGGCGGATGTAGTCGTAGAGCTTGCGCGCGGGAATGGTGCAGGATCCGGGCTTCTTCACCTTCGCCGCGCAGCTGGTGCGGATGCTTTGATCGAGATCCGTGGCGGTGATGACGATCCGGTCGCCGTCGGCTTCAAGCAGGAAGTTGGAGAGGATGGGGATCGTGGTCTTGCGCTCGACAACGCTTTGCGTGGCAGTCAGCTCACGCAGAAGATCCTGACGGCTGACGCTGATCTCCATAGTCGCTCCCTGAACCGCTTTCTCCTCTTCGACAGCCGGCATGATGGCTTTCCCCCGAATCGATTGGACTCACTGTACACCAGGCGGGGCGGCAATCCGCAAGCGCACAGGACCGAAGAATCCATTCTAGAGTCACTTGTCGGAATTGCAGCCTCTGGAAAACGGGGAGTTTTTGTGGGTTGTGCGGAGACGGGCGAACCAAGCCTTCGGCGACGGCTACGAATAGGTAGATGAATCTCTTCTTTCTCCAGTAGTCGTAGTCGTTCGCACTGGAAAAGTGGAAAGGCGAGAGGAAACCGCTGGTGAAGCGGAGCGCGGGAGGTGCGCGTTTTAGAAAAAGCGGCTGAGGGAAAGAGGAGAATGCGGAAACCTGGAGGAGAACGCCCCTTGCGGGCACTGAATGTCCACGGGTTTCACAGGCGCAGGGAAAACGGGTGTGGAAAGGTGGCGGCCGCAAGTGGAAAGGCGGGTCCGGCGCAAAAGAGAAGCGGGTTCTGATGGAACCCGCCTTCCACATTGATCAAGATGTCCTGGGTTTGCCGGGGGATTGGGAGGGGGAGGGCCGGGGGAGGAAAAGCTGAGCAAAACTCCGGCCCGCTGAGGATCAGTCGGTGCTCATGGTGTCGTTGTGGCTGACGGTGATGCCGCCGTTGACGGTCTGCACGTGCACGGTCGGTCCGCCACTGCCGAGGTCGGTGTTGAGGTGGTTCTTGATGGTTCCTTG
>DASZYN010000038.1:0-9920 GCA_035545435.1 Acidobacteriaceae bacterium
GCGCCGTTCCTGTTCCGTCAGATCGACGCAATCCGCCCCGAAGTGATCGTCGCGCTCGGTGCAACCGCAGCGACGTACCTGCTCGGTGGCAAGAGCCCTCTCGCCGCATTACGCGGGCGCATCCACCACGCGCGCGACTCGAAGCTGATCGTGACCTACCATCCCGCCTATCTGCTTCGCGATCCGCGTCAGAAAAAAGAGGCTTGGGCAGACTTGCAGCTTGCTATGACGGAACTGGGGCTGAAGCCGCCTGCGAAATAGCCGACAGCGTAATCGAAGAAGCCTCGCTTGATACCGGCTCCGGATTACGCTGCCGACCTCGGTCAGCTGCGCTTCACCACGGCAGCGTTTCTCCCAGATGAATATAGGCGCCTGTAGGGCCATCGTCGGGCAGCGTCGCGAGCGCCACGCTGGTCTTTGCGCCGTCCGCAATCTCCATCGGCGCTGCGTCCGTCCCCATGTCGGTCTTCACCCAGCCGGGGTGTGCAGAATTGACCTTGATCTTGGTGTCCTTCAGCTCATGCGCCAGGTGCACCGTGAACGAATTCAGCGCAGCCTTCGATGCGTCGTAGGCGAACGCTTTGGCATTGTAGATTGGCGATTGCGGATCAGCATGCAACGCGAGCGATCCGAGAATACTCGACAGATTCACGATGCGCCCGGCCGGGGATTTTTTGATCAGCGGCAGCAGTGTCTGAGTGAGTTGTACTGCGCCGAAGAAGTTCGTGTCGAAAGTTTCGTGCAGGACTTCCGCGCTCGTGCTGCTGGTTTTGTTGCCGCCCATGAAGTCTTCCCTGGAAACGCCGGCGTTATTGACCAGGATGTCGAGCCTTCCGTACTTTCGGTCGAGCAGGGTGTAGATCTCTTTGTAATCGGCAGGTTTGGTGATGTCAAAGCGAACCACTTCCGCGTCGACGCCGTCTGCCTTCAGCTTTTCCACAGCTTGCTTCCCCCGCGCCAGATCGCGCGATCCGATGACAACCTTGACCCCCAGCTGGCCTAACTGACGGGCAGTTTCGAAACCAAGCCCCTTGTTGCCGCCGGTGATAAATGCAACCTTCTCTGCAGCCATCCAATTCCTCCTCGTCACCATGTGATTCACGAGAGGCGGCAAGGATTCACGCAGCCTGCGAAACCCACATGGATGTTTCGCTTCTGTTACGCTCCGAAAAAGACCCGATGCCTGCCTTCTGCGATGTCGCCCTGCCCGTTCCACTTGATCGGCCGTTTACCTACGGCGTGGGCGACCTGCAGCTCTGCGTTGGGGCGCGCGTGCTCGTTCCTTTCCGCAACGAAAAGCTCGCCGGAGTGGTGATTCGCCTGCACGATGAACCTCCCCCCGTGGATGCCAGGCCTCTCCTTGCTGTGCTCGACGACGAGGCGGTGATCACGCCGGAGCTGATGGAACTAGCCATTTGGATCGCTCAGTATTACGTGGCTCCCATTGGCGAAGTCCTCCGCTCCATGCTGCCCCTGGGCGGCGAAGTGCGGCGCCAGGTGCTCTATCGCATCACCGATATCGGCCGCCAGGTGCTCCTCGCCGCGGCCGAGCAGGGCTCCTCACGTCGTTCCCGGCTTTCGTCTGAAGAACAGGATCAGGAGTATGCAGTCCTCAACGAACTGGCGTCCGGTGAAGCCGTTCGTGCGACCCGCCTTCGCTCATCAACAGGAATTTCTGCGCGCATTCTGCAGGGCATGCTGCGCAAGAAGTGGATCGCGCGTGAGACCGCCGCCGAGGCGCGGGATGCCCGACGCACCGTGCGCTACGCCGTCCTCATCGAGGACGTCCGCCTGCCAAAACTAAACGAGAATCAGCAGGCGATTCTCGCCGAGCTGGCCGGCGCCGATGGCGAGTTGCCCGTCGCCGAACTGCGCCGCCTGACCGTTCCCGCCTCGACGCTCACCACACTCGTTCGCAGAAGCCTGGTCCGGATCGAAGAGCGCCCCGCGGACTTCCATCTGACCCATCTCCACGCGTTCCTCACGCCCGAGCATGATCTAAACCCTGCTCAGCTCGAGGCACTCGACACCATCACCGCCGCTGTCGCTGCGCATGAGTTTCGGCCGCTCCTGCTGCACGGGGTCACCGGCTCCGGGAAGACCGCTGTGTACCTGGCCGCGATGCGGAGAGCGCTCGCCGCGGGCCGAACCACAATCCTTCTGGTCCCGGAAATAGGACTCACCCCCGCGATGGCCGCGCAGCTCCACCATGCATTCGGGTCCGAAGTAGCGCTCCTGCACTCTGCACTGACGCCGGAGGAGCGCGGCGAGCAATGGCGCCGCATTCGCAAAGGAGAAGCCCGCGTCGTCGTGGGTACGCGTTCTGCCATCTTCGCGCCGGTCGAGAACCTTGGTCTCGTCATCGTCGATGAAGAGCACGATTCGAGCTACAAGCAGGAATCCACACCGCGCTACAACGGCCGCGATGTAGCCGTGATGAGGGCCAGGAGTGCCAACGCCACGATTGTGCTGGGCTCTGCAACGCCCTCCCTCGAAACCTGGCACAACTCTACCAGGGGTAAGTACCAGTGCATCGAACTCCGCGAGCGAGTAAAGGATCGCCCACTGCCGGAGGTTCGCCTGATTGATATGCGTCGGGAATTCCAGGAGACGGGCGAGGAGAAGCTGTTTTCGCGCGCCCTCATCGACGAAACCCAGGCGACGCTCGACCGCGGCGAACAGGCCATCATCCTGCTCAACCGCCGCGGTTATTCCTTTGTGGTCATCTGCCGCGCCTGCGGCGCCAAACTCGAATGCGAGAACTGCTCCATCGCCCTCACCTATCACAAGCCCCTTCCCGGCGATGGCCACGCTGCGGGACAACGTCTGGAATGTCACTACTGCGGTTACAAAAAGACGGTCCCGAAAACCTGCCCCGCCTGCGGCAGCGAATACCTCTATTTTCTCGGTGCCGGATCGCAGCAGGGAGAGGAGCGGCTGCAGGAGATCTTCCCCAATGCGCGCATCGGGCGCATGGATCGCGACACCGTCCGCGGGCGCTCCGACATGGAGCGGCTCCTCCTTCGCCTTCACTCCGGCGAGATTAACCTGCTCGTCGGCACGCAGATGATTGCAAAAGGCCACGACATCCACGGAGTGACTCTGGTGGGCGTTGTCGGCTGCGACTACGCGCTGGGGCTGCCTGACTTCCGCGCATCGGAGCGAGTCTTCCAGCTCCTCACCCAGGTTTCGGGACGCGCTGGCCGTGGCGACCTTCCCGGCCAGGTGATCGTGCAGACGTATCACACCGACCACTATGCGATTCTTTTCGCCGCCGAACACGATTACGCAGGCTTTGTCGAGAAGGAGCTGAAATTCCGGCGCATGATGCGCTATCCGCCGTACGCCGCTCTCGCGAATGTACTGCTGCAAAGCCAGCGTCTCGAAGAAGCTGCAGCCTGGGCCAACATCCTGGGCCGCTGGTGCCAGCACACCACGCTTCGCAACGTTCGCGTTCTGGGTCCCGCGACAGCCCCCATCGCAAAGATCAAACGCACCTATCGATTTCACCTGGTCCTGAAGGGCGAAACGCGCCCCGATCTGCAGAAGGCTCTTCGCGCGCTGCTCGCTCACGCCGAAGAAGCACAGATCCCCCGCGCGCACCTCATCATCGACGTCGATCCTGTCAGCCTGATGTAACCAGGCGGAGAACCCCATGCAATTTCTCGACGAAGACAAGGTCCGATCGCTGCTTACGTATCAAGACCTCATCCCAGCGGTCGAACAGGCGCTGATAAATCTCTCGCTGCGAAAAATTCAGCAGCCCGTGCGGACCATTCTGCGCGTTCCCGAGCAGGATTCCGACCGAACACGCGGCTTCTTTGCGCTGATGCCGGCCGTAGACGGCGACCTCATGGCCGTCAAGCTGGTCACGTTCTACGAAGGCAATACCAGCGTGCCGACCCATCAGGCCGTCATCCAGCTGCTCTCCGCCCAAACCGGCGAGCCGCTCCTTGCTATGGACGGCCGCCTGATCACCGAGATGCGCACCGCCGCGGTCTCAGCGCTGGCTACGCGTCTGTTTGCTCCGAAAGATGCCCGCACTCTCGCGATTCTCGGCAGCGGCGTCCAGGCGCGTTCCCATCTTGAAGCACTTCGGCTTGTCCGCAATTTCTCTGCAGTCCGCGTCTGGAGCCGCACCCCTGCGAATGCTGAGCGCTTTGCGGCGAAATGGGACGGGACACCGGTGCCCACGCCCGAAGCAGCCGTGCGCGGGGCTGACGTCGTCGTCGCCGTCTCCAGCGTTCACGAGCCCCTGTTGCGGGGGGCGTGGCTCGGTCCAGACACTTTTGTCTGCGCTGTCGCGGTGGTTACGCCGGATCGCCGCGAGCTGGACGACGCGGCGATGGAAGCCGCGATTGTTGTCGAGTCGCGGGAAGCCGCCCTTCGAGAATCCGGCGACATCATCGGTTCCGGCCAGCCCGTCTACGCCGAACTGGGTGAGATACTCGGCGGCGCGAAAGCAGTGCCCAAAGGCCGTATCGTCTTCAAATCCCTCGGCGTCGCTGCCTGCGACCTGGCCGCGGCGGAGGTGGTTTGGCGCTGCCTCAAATCGGCGCAAACGCTTAAAACCAAAGTAACTTGAGGGGCATTGCCTCCCCTGAAAATGCTACAGACACCTGACGCTTTCGTAGCCCATTCTTAACAATGGCGCCGTGAGGAGCGCTGCCCTTTGCGGAAGTTTTCCCTCTTCCTGGTCGTATGCGGTATCGCCTGGGGAATCGCATTCTCGGCGCGGACGATCGCGGCCCAGAGTTCGATTGTCTCGAGCTCCGCCGCCGGACCGCCTCATCTCCTCACCACCGTCGCGCAGGTCCGCGAGCTATCCAATACTGAGGCGGCAAAGAGCATCCCGGTGGAGCTGCACGCCATCGTCACTTACTACCAGCCCACCGAGGGCCAGGTCTTCGTGCAGGACGCGACCGGCGGGATCTACATCGCATCGCCGCCGAATCCGGCCGTGCTCAATCCCGGCGATGCCGTTCTGGTCCGCGGCACGACCGTCCCCAGCTACTCGGTGAACGTAAAAGCAACCGAGATGAAATTCGAGCACCGCGCCGATTTTCCTGAGCCGGTTGCTCTCTCGTGGCGCGAGTTTCTGAAGAAATCAAACGACTGCCGTTATGTGACGATCTCAGGCAAAGTGCGCTCCGCCACCCTTCAGGCTTCCATCGGGCAATTCTCCCAGGGCGGCGTGCAGCAGCGGGGGATGTCCCCCGCGCAAATTGCTGAGTCAATCGCGAAACTCGGCGGCAGGCAGCCGTATCTGCTGATCGATTTGCAGACCGAGGGCGGATTGGTCCGCGTGCACATGGAGAATGTGCTGGGCATCGATCCGTTCAGGCTTCTCGATGCCCAGGTGAGCTTTACCGGCGTAGCCGGGGGACTGTTTGATGGCAAGTTTCAACTGACCGGCGCCGAGTTGTGGGTCAGTACCGCTCAGCACATGCGGATCCTCAGTGTTCCACCCAGCGATCCCACGCAGTTGCCGCTCACCTCCATAAATCACGTCATGCTCGGCTCTTTTGTGCGGGACGAGAGCCAGCGCATCCACTTGCGCGGCAGCGTCACACTGTACCAGCCCGGTCTGGAAATGGTTTTGCAAACCGCGGAGGGTGATGCGGTCGAGGTGAATTCGTTTGAGCAGACGCCTCTCAGTATTGGACAGGTGGTTGATGTCGTGGGCTTCCCGGATCCGCATCAATATTCTGAAGCCCTCACCGATGCCAACGTGCTTCCAACGGAGGCGACTCAGCCCATCGAGCCGAAGGCAGTGAACTGGACAGATACCATCGCTGGCCGCTACCCCTTCAATCTGATCTCGATGGAAGGCAAGCTGGCGGCCGAAGTCCACGAGCCCCATCAGGACACCCTTGTCATTCAGGCGGGTCCCCACGTCTTCTCCGCCATTCTGCCCCGCACCGTGTGGAACCAGGACCTCAAGGAAGCGGTCCTCCCTGACTATCCCATCGGCAGCACCGTGCGCATCGCCGGTGTTTGCTTCGTCCACGCCGGAGGCCCATGGAATACCGAGCGCTGGTTCGATCTGCAACTGCGCACACCCGAGGACGTCACCGTGCTGGTGGCGCCGTCATGGTGGACTGTCCGCCGCCTGCTTTACGTGAGCGCGGCATTGTTGTTCCTGATGCTGACCGCATTGGTGTGGGCTTTCATGCTGCAGAACAAGGTGCGTCGCCAGAGTGAGCAGATTCGCGTGACCATGGAATCCGAAGCCGCCCGTGAGCGCCGTATCGCGTTCCTCGAAAAAGAACGCGGCCGTGTTCTGGAAGCCATCAACAGCATGCTCAACATGGATGATGTGCTGTTGATGATCCTGCGGTTGATCAGCACGCAGCTGGAAGACCGCTCCTGCTGGTGCGAGCTTGCCAATGGCACCATTGTGGGTCAGGCTGTGGCTTCCCAGGATTCGATCGACGTCGTTCGGCGCGGCATCTACTCAGGCGCCGGCGAGCGCCTCGGTTCGGTCGTTGTTTCGGGCGCGGAAGCCTGCCAGGAGCAGGCCGGGGAGGCGCTCGAAATGGGTGCCAGCCTCGCTGCGCTCGCCATCGACAACCGGCGGCTCTACGAAACGCTCATACATCGCTCACAGTACGATCAGCTCACCAATGCCGCCAACCGCTTCCTGCTCGAAAGCCGTCTCGACGAGGCGCTCAACCACGCCAAACGCAGCCATACGCACTTCGCTCTGGTTTACATCGATCTGGACCAGTTCAAGCAGGTGAACGACTTCTACGGGCACCGCGCCGGCGATGTCTACCTTCAGCAGGTGGCCGAGCGGCTTTCAGAAAAGCTGCGTGGCATGGATACGTTGGCACGCGTAGGTGGGGACGAGTTCATCGCTCTGATACCCGTTGTCCGCAACCGCGGCGAGGTCGGGGAGATCATCGACCGGCTTTCGCACTGCTTCGACGCGCCCTTCGCGGTCGACGACTACACGATTTCCGGGTCGGCCAGCATCGGCTACGCCCTGTATCCGGAAGACGGTGCGACCAAGGATGAGCTGAAGCGCGTGGCCGACGCCGCGATGTACGCAAACAAACCGCATGCGGCAGTTTGAGATCGGTCGCAGTTAGTCGCGTTCTGTAATCAGCAACGTGTGACCTGCGAGCGTTGTTACGGCAACCACCGGAGCAACAATCCCGGGGCGCATCCAAGCAGCACCACCAGTGCCGCAAGCGCCCAGATCGTCGCCCGCGACACGAGCGATATCCGCAGTGGCTCTGCCTGAACCGATCCCTCTGCCACGTATACCTGCTTGAGCACCTTCAGGTAGTAGTAGAGCGACATGGCGCTCATCGCAACCGCCAACAGCACCAGCCACAGCAGCCCGAGCTTCGGCTCGGCATCGGCCGCTGCCGCAAAGATGTAGAACTTGCCGAAGAATCCGGACAGCGGCGGGATTCCCGCCAGCGACAAAACGAAAACCAACAGGCAAAGCGACAACCCTGGTGCGCGACGATGCAGCCCGGCAAGGTCGCTGATTTTGTCGATCCCTTCAGCCTCCAGTGTGCCGAGCACGCCGAAGGCGCCCAGGGAGGCCAGCGCGTACGTGATCACGTAATAGATCAGCGCCCGCTCGCCCATCGCCGAGTGAGCGATCAGCCCCAGCAGCATGTAGCCCGCGTGGCCAATCGCCGAATACGCCAGCAACCGCCGCACGCTGGTCTGCGCGATGGCCGCGAGGTTGCCGACGATCATTGACAGCGCGGCGATGGCGCAGAGCACCGGCACCCATCCCGGCGTATAGGCGCGATACGCGCCGCTGCCGATCGCCGTGGCCAGTCCGATGGTGACCACCTGGGCGAAGATGAAGAAGCTGGCGACCTTCGAACTCGATGCGATGAAACCGGCGCTCACCGTCGGTGCTCCCTGGTACGCATCCGGCGCCCACAGGTGGAACGGCGCGGCTGCGACCTTGAATCCGAATCCGATGGCCACCATCACGATCGCAATGAGCACCAGCGGATCGAGCGACGGCCCGCTGATCGCAGCGGCAATCTGTGGCAACTCAATGGAGCCGGAAACCCCGTAGAGCAGGCTCATGCCGAACAGCAGGAATCCCGCGGACATGCCCCCGAACAGGAAGTATTTCAGGCCCGCCTCGGCTGACTGCCGGCTCCGCTTGTCGAATCCAGTCAGGATGTAGAGCGACAGGCTCAGAAATTCCAGTGCGACAAAGATGAGCAGCAGATTCTGCGTCGCGACGAGAAACATCATCGCCACGGTGGCAAACACGATCAGGGCCAGGAATTCGCCCACATGCTCGGTGATCCGCGTGGATGTTGACAGCAGAACGGTCAGAATTCCCAGCGCAAGCAGGGCCATCTGCACCACACGTGTCAGCGGTGTGACGACGAACATCGCATCCGGAAGGCTCATCGTTCCGGTGCCATGCATCAGCATCCAGATCGCCACCAGCGACCCGATACAGGCGATCAGCGCACCGGCCCCGAATCGCCGTCGGGCCGCGCCCCGGCGCATCACCGATAGATCCAGCGCCAGCAGAACAAGGCCCGTCACCGCCACCACAATCTCGGGCGAGGTCGCTCGCAGCAGTTCGGCGTAGCTGATCGCGTTCATCGCCACGCTCCCTGCCGCAAGCCTTCAAACAGCGGCGAGTTCAGCGCGGGCAGAATAATATCCGTCAGAACGCGGGGATAGAGTCCCACGGCGAGCGTGCTCGCCAGCAGCAGCAGTGCCGCCAGCTTTTCAGGGGACGAAATCGGCGGCAGGACGTGTTCGGCCGCGCCCGGAGTCGGGTCGCCGTAGAACGCCTTCGTCAGCGCGCGCCAGGTGAACGCGATCCCCACCAGAATGCCGATGCCGGCGATCACAACCATCCACGAGAACGACCGCCATGTCCCCACCAGCACCTGGAACTCCGCGATGAACCCGCTGAATCCCGGCAGCCCGATCGACGCCATGCCGGCCAGAATGAACGTAGCCGCCGCGAAGGGAATCGCGCGTCCCAGCTGCATCGGTCCCAGTTCGTTCAGATCGCGCGTGTGCGTGCGGTCGTAGACCATGCGTCCCACAACCGCAAAGAGCAGACCCGCGATCACGCCGTGGGAAAACATCTGCAGCACCGCGCCGTCGAGCCCGATTTGCGTCAGCGTCATCAATCCCAGCAGCACAAAACCCATGTGCGAAACGCTGGAGTATCCGATGACAAACTTGAAATCGCGCTGCACCAGGGCCACACTGGCGCCATAGACAATGCCGATCACCGCAAGCAGCGCGAAGACTTCGCGCCATGACCCCAGACCCAGCACGTGGAAACCCCAGGGACCCATGCCGGCAGGGAAGAGCATCATCGCAACGCGCAGGCAGCCGTAAGCGCCCAGCTTCATCACCACGCCGGCCAGCAGCATCGAAGCCGCAGTCGGGGCCGCGGCGTGTCCGGTCGGCGCCCAGGTGTGGAAGGGCCACATGCCGGCAAGCACCGCAAAGCCCACGAACACGAGCGGGAAGAGAGCCATCTGCAGCGAGGTTGAAAGATGCGCTGCCGTAAGCGTATCGAAGCTCATGCTGTGGCCGCCCGTCGCTACCCACGTCGCCACCATGCCCGCCAAAACCAGTGCGCTGCCGCCGAAGGAATAAAGCGCCAGCTTCATCGCAGCGTACTCACGCTGCGACCCGGCTTCTTCGCCCGTCGCACCTGCCTTCGACGATCCCCAGATCGCGATCAGAAAATATTTCGGAATAATCGCAATTTCGTAAAACACAAACAGCAGAAACAGATCGAAGCTAAGAAATACACCGTAGACGCCACCGATCAGCACCAGGTAGAAAGCGAAGAACTCCTGGGTCCGCTTTTCGATGTTCCACGAGAAGAGAATCCCCGCCGTCGCCGCAAGTCCGGTCAGCAGCACCAGCACCAGGCTGATGCCGTCCGCTGC
>DASZYN010000039.1:0-3355 GCA_035545435.1 Acidobacteriaceae bacterium
CCTTGTCGTTCAGCGCCGGGTTCGAAGTTCTCATCAGGTCAGCCACTTCCTCTTGTCCTCCGCGGACCACCCCCGCTCCAACCGCGCAGAAGCCCCGCTGACCTCATGATATGCGCTCAGCTTCGTCTCTCCCCGCGCCACGGCCATCAGATACAAATACTCGGCCAGCGCCAGCATCTCCTCGGTCAGTCCTCCCGTCGTCATTGCGCCTCTCCGTTCCCGTGGACCTGCGTCGTCAGCGTCCAGTTGCCCTGCAGCACGCCATTCGGATTCACGTTCGGGTCGTTTGTCTGATACCACTGCGTCCCGTTTGTCCAGGTCTGCGAGTACGCATTCGAGACCTTCGTGATGGTGCCGTTCGGGTTTTCAACCGTCTTCTGATCCAGTGCGTAATCCACCCAGTCCGATGCCGCCGTCGTCCGCGCGTTCATCGCGGCGGTCGCATTGTTCATCGAACTCTCGAACTGCGACTCCTGCTGCGCCATGAACTGCTCGTGCTCCTGCTGCATCCGCTGCATCGATTGCTGAAACTGGCTGTACAGCATCTGGCTCTCTGCCTTTTCCTGTGCCGTCAGCTGATCGATCTGCCTCTGCCCCTCGCGCTGCTGCCGCGCCAGCGCTGCCTGTATCCACTGCTGCGTGTTGACTCCGTGAGGAAGGTTTTCCGTGTCCACCACCTTCACCAGAGCATCCAGCTGCCCCTGGGGCGCCGTCAGCACATCCACCCGCGCCCAGCACGTCCCGCCGTTCAGCGGCCCGGCATTCCGGTTGTCGGCACATTCCACAGCTGTCCGCACCCGTTCCTCGACCACAAAGCTACCGTTCACCACTTCGATCCGCAGAGCCGCCGTATCCGCGGTGTTGCTGGCTCGCAGCGCCGGAGCCACCCTTGCATTCATCTGGTTCGCCTGCGCCGCCAGCCCCTGCGCCCACTGCGAGTACGCCGCCGGCACCGTCATGGGCCCCACCACGTGTACACCGCCCTGCATCGTTCCCAGATAGTACTGAAGAAAATTGGCCGCCGACATCACGCCGGAAATCTTCGCGCACCCGCTGTTGTATTGTCGTCCGCTCGGGTTCCACTGCCAGCCGATCACCGGCTCGATGCGGTACTGCAGCAGTCCATCCGGCGAGTACGCCCGAAACACCGGCCACGGAACAAATGTGCAGGGACTCTTCATCTCGATACCCTGCAGCTTCCATCCCGCCGGGATGGTCAGCGTCGCCGCCGTAATATTGTCCAGCGATGGATCCGCGATTGTGGCCGTCGTCGTCTGACTCGTGAGCGCCACCTTCACATAGTTCGCCGGTCCTGCCTTTCCTCCCGGCGCCGGAACCGCTCCCGAACTTTCGGATCCCGCCGCTGCCGCTTTCGATGTGGAAGAGCAACCCGCCACCGCCATCGCCGCCGCGAGAACAAAGATCAGCCTACCGGTCAGTCCCTGCATGATGTCCCTCTCCCCTTCGGATTACTTCGGTTGTCCGTTGCCATGGACCTGGGTCGCCAGGGTCCAGTTCCCCGGCAATACGCCGTTCGGATTCGCGTTCGGATCGTTGGTCTGGTACCACTGGCTTCCGTTCGACCATGTCTGCGAGTAAGCGCTGGATATCTTCGCCGTCGTGCCTCCCACGGCCACGGTTTGCCGATCGAGCGCGTAGTCCACCCAGTCGGAGGCCGCGGTACTCTTTGCGTTCATCTGCGCGTTGAAGTTGGTCCTCTCGCTTTGATACTCCGACTCCTGCTGCTGCATGTACGCGGCGTGGTCCGACGCCATCCTCTGGCTGAACTGCTGGGCCTGCTGCGCCAGCATCTCGCTTTCCTGCTGCTCGAGCGCCCTTAGCTTCCTGCCAAACTCGTCCCACTGCCTCTGCCGCTGCTGCATCATGGCCTGGAACCACTGGTCTGACGCCTTTGCTCGCGGCAGATGCTGGCTGTCCATGGTGCGCATCAACCCATCCAGCCGCCCTTTCGGCGCCATCAGCTGATCCACCTGGGCGAAGCATGTGCCGCCATGCTGGAATCCGGGATTGTTGTTGAGCTGGCACATCACCGTCGCGCGCAGCCGCTCCTCGATCACGAAGCTTCCGTTCACGGTCTCGATCCGCACCGCGCTCATGTCGCCGCTGTTCGTGATGCCGGCCATCACCGGCGACTGCGCCTCCATTTGATTCAGTTGTGCGATTCTCTGCGCCAGTGCCTGATGCTGATCCTGGGGCAACTCAATCGCCCCCACCACATGAACACCACCCTGAATCATGCCGATATAGGCGTCCAGAAACTGCGCCGCCGTCACTGGCTTCTGTAGCGGCAGACATCCCCGAACCGTTGCCATCTTCTGTTCGGTGGTCCACGCCCAGCCCATCGCCGGCTCGGCTCGCATCTGCATCAGCCCGTCCGGCGAATAGCTGCGGAAGACCGCAACCGGCAGCGTCGTACAGGGACTCGTCATCATCATGCCCTGCGTCTTCCATCCCTCCGGAACCGTCAGGGTGGCCGCCGGCATGTTGTTGAGCGTGGGGTCGAGAAGGGTCGCCGTTGCTGTGGAGTTCGACGGCTCCGTGCCGCTGACGTACTTTACCGCTCCTGGCGAACCGGCAGCCTTTTGCGCGGACTGGGGCGCTCCCGATCCGTCACCGGTTGACGCCGCTTTTGCTCCCGAGTTGCATCCGGCAGTCAGGATTGCTGCCGCAACAACACTCGCAAAGATATAGCTTCCTCTCTTCATATCTCTCCCTGGCGGTTCGTTGACGGCGCTCCGCGTTGCCGTGCGCCCCAGTGGCACCGTCCAGGTGCCCTGCGGAACGTCTTTTGGATTTGCATGTGCATCATGGGTACGATCAGCTCCCGATCACCCAGGTTCGCGGCTGGTCGCAAAACCCGCGTGGCAGACCCGTCTGCGCGATCGGAAAGGTGACGACACCGGGCTCGCTGGTCCGCGGCTGGCTTTCACCGCGTCCAGCGTCAGCGCTCCGCCTGTCCCGGCCGCACGCCGCTCTGTGCCCGGCCTCCCGGACTCCGCGCCAGAGCTCGCGCATTACGGCGTAGCGGACGAAGAAACACAGAAAGCGCAATGAGTGAAAGAACCATCAGAGAAATATCCGGCAGAAGACCCATGCGTGCCCTCCCTTTGCAACACCATGTCGGACTCGAGCGCCGTTTCCGGGGAGAATTAGCGAATTCGCCGAGAATGGTTTCTGTGCACCCTATGCTGGGAAAAATTCGCGGCGGCCTCGCTGGACTTTCGGCCGCCGCTTCAAGGTGCGGATTTACCCTCGCACGCCCCTTCCGCCTTCAGCCAGCGGCATGCAAGGTCAACTGGGGACAAGTCGTGACATCCGCCGTTCCGGTCCGCCC
>DASZYN010000040.1:0-1764 GCA_035545435.1 Acidobacteriaceae bacterium
AGGGGGACATCGCCCTCGCGCTCGCGCAGCGGCGGCAGCTGAATGGGCACGACGCAGATGCGGTAATAGAGGTCTTCGCGGAACTGGCCCTTCTTCACCATGTCTTCCAGATCGTCGTTGGTTGCGGTGATGAGGCGGAAATCGATTTTTCGCGGAGATTTGCCTCCGATTCTCTGAACCGCGCGATCCTGCAAGACCCGCAGCAGCTTGCTTTGCAGCGCCAGACCGAGGGATCCGATCTCATCGAGGAAAAGCGTGCCTCCGTCGGCCAGCTCGACCTGGCCTGGGCGCGTGGCGTGCGCTCCGGTGAACGATCCCTTTTCGTGCCCGAACAGTTCGGATTCCATCAAAGTCTCGGGCAGTGCTGCGCAGTTCACGCTGATGAAGGGGCCCTCGCGCCTTGGACTGAGAGAGACAATCGCGCGCGCGGCGAGTTCCTTGCCCGTTCCGCTTTCGCCCCGCAGCATCACCGTTGTATTGCTCGGCGCCACCCGCCGCAGCGCCTCGTAGACGCGCTGCATGGCCTCACTGCCGCCGATCATCCCGCAGAACGAGGTCTTCTGGCTGATGCCCTCGCGCAGTTGCTGCGCCTCTGTCCTGGCTCTGCGCTCCTCGCCCGCCTCGAGGAGAAATTCCCGCAACTCGGCGAAGTCCACGGGAGCCAGCAGGAACTCGTCGGCTCCGGCTTTCTTCGCCCTTTGCCGGGCGCTCTTCAGCGGCGTGCGCGAGATGATGATGAGCAGGGTTCCCGCGGCCACCGCGCGCACGGACGCGGTCCACTCGAAAACATCGGCGCCCCGGGGGACGATCGTATCCAGATCGATGACGACGATCTCCGGAGCCTGTTCCGACAGCGTGCGGAACAGAGCGTCTGAATCCGGAGCAATGTTGATGAAGAACGCGGGGGCCAGTTCCTGTCCCAGATCCGTCAGTGCGCCGTCGTCACTGGTTGCAAATACAACGCTGAGCCGTTCGTGGTGGCCCGGTGCCATCGCGACTCCCGTGCTGCAAAGTTGGTCTTCTGGGGGTGATCGAGATTATAGCGACAACTTTGCGGGACGCTGCCATCAAAGCTCGACGGTGGTCAGCGCGCCTCGGAGGGTCACCTTTTTCCCACTCTTCGAGCCCGCAATCTCTACCCGCAGCTTTTTGCCGGTCGCCGGCTTCCCTTTCGGATCCACGCGCAGCGACAGCTTTCGCTCCTGATCGTTCCACTCGCAGAAGATCCGCGTGAACTCACCCTGCTCGTAGCGGAAGCTTTCACCGTCGTCTTCATAGAGAGCGAAGCTGCCATTGGCGCCAGGATAAATGCGCAGCGTGAGAGGCTCATCGACCGGCTCGGTGGTGTATTGCCGGACCGGGCCGAAAGGAACGACGGAGCCTGCCTTCACGTAGAGCGGGAGCGTTTTCAGATCGACCGTTCGCGAGGATTCGCGCTCGCCCTGCGTCGATTCCTCTGTCCAGAAATCCCACCAATGGCCGGCGGGCAGATAGACAGCGCGCTTGTCTACGCCGGCCTGCAGCACGGGTGCGACGAGAAAACTGTCGCCGAAGAGATATTCGTCCTCGCGTGTCAGCGCGTGCTTGTCCTCGGGATGAGCCAGCCACAGCGGCCGGATTAGAGGCAGGCCGGTTGCATGCGCCTGCGCGACGGACGAATAGAGATAAGGAAGCAGGCGGTAGCGGAGGTTGAGATACTCGCGACAAATTTCCTCGACCTGCGGGTCGTGCAGTTCCTGTTCGGGCGGCCAGTTGGGGCCCAGC
>DASZYN010000041.1:0-7467 GCA_035545435.1 Acidobacteriaceae bacterium
AGCGCGGCCAGTTTCTTTGGAGCGGCCTGGAGATAGCTCGCTGTGATCAGGTCGCGCACTTCATCCCAGTCGACTTTGCCGCGGTCGAGGCGCAGGGCGACCCATCCGCGCGGACCAACGTAGGCGGGGAGATAGAACTTCCTGGGATGCGCCTCGATCAGTTTCTTGTTTTCGCCCGGGAATGCCCGAGTGCAGATCGAGACGATGCCATCGCCGTGGTGGTTGTTGAGGAAATAAGCGAAGGTCTTTTTGCGGACGGTGAACTGCGCATGATCGCCCATGTTTGCGCGGGCGGATTCCGGGAGGTCGGAGCAGATCGCGGCGATCCGGCTGAGCCGAGGGTCCTCTTTGCTGCTCATCCGGCCCTCCCTCTGAAAGACCCGCTAAAAATCCACGACCGGCTACCAATTCGCAGGAGCCCTCGTACGCCTCGTGTTGCCGTAACCCTGACCTTCATGCGTCACATCTGATCGCCCGCCGCCAGAGCGATTTCAAATCCCGGCGTACCAGGCGTAGCCGGCTTCAGGCGAGGAGGAGCCGAGGCCCTTGCCGAATTTCTTCATGGAATCGGTCGCGGTGAGGTGGGTGATGTACTTCAGGCTCTTGTACCCGAGCTGGCGCGGGATGCGCATGCGCAGCGGACCGCCGAAGCCGACGGGCAGCTCGCCGTCGTTCATCCCCCAGGTGAGGAAGGTTTGCGGATGGAGTGCGTCGGCCATGTCGATGCTCTCCCACCAGTCGGTCTGGATGGAGCGATAGACGATGTAGCGGACCTTGGGCAGCGTGCCGGCTTCCTGGAGGACAGCCGTGAGCGGCGTCCCAATCCACTCGGCGATGTAGGACCAGCCTTCTTCGCAGACGACTTCGGTGATCTGGTTCTGTTTCGCGAGTGCCTGGAGATCGGAGACGGAAAGCGAGAGCGGGTGCTCGACCATGCCATCGACCACGAGGCGCCAGTCGCGGAAGCCGGCCGCCTGGTGCTTCTTGAACGCATCGTCCAGAGGCGCGACTTCGTTCATGAACGGCGTTTTCGAGATCATGCCGCGGGAGAATTCACGAGCCAGAGCGTGTTTGCCGATCACCCGCTGGGCGGCGTAGGTAAGCGTTTCGCCGGCCCCGTAGAGGCCGCTGCTGTCGGGCGGGATGAGTCCCCAGCGGCGTGCGATGCGATCAGCGGCGGCGAGGCCCGTCACTCCCACAGCGGCTGTGATGGCGCCTCCCGTAATGAGTTTTCGGCGTGTGAGGGGCCTCATGCGTTGTCCTCCGCGTTTTTGGCTCGGCCGGTGATCATGGCGCGGGTGCGCGTCCAGAATCCGGCGAGGGCGATCATCAGCACGTGAACGACGAGAAACACGACGAGCAGATCGGAGACGAAGAAGTGGAGAGTTCGCGCCGACTGGCGTCCGCCGAGCACGTCAACAAAAAATGGGAAAGCAGCATTGAACGCTGGTGAGAGCGCGAGGCCCGTCCAGATCACGGCCGGCGTCAGGATGAAGAGGACGCTGAGATAAGCGGTGCGCTGGACGACGTTGTAGGTGACGGCGCCGTCCTCGTTCGTCTCAATACCGCGTAAGGCGCGCCCGTAGGAGGCCAAGGACCGCTCGCCGCGCGCCGGGACCAGGTTGCGGCGGAAGTGTCCGGAAGCGAAGCCGGCGATGCCGTAGACCGCGCCCGTCAGGACGAACAGCCATGCGGCTTCAAAGTGGAGGGACCGGGCCCAGCCATTTTCGTCTGCCAGCACGTAGTTGTAGCCGGTCGGAACCGTGTCACGGGAAGAGGGCACGGGGATGCGGAACAGCGGCTTCATGTTGACGTTGCCGGTTTCGCCCCAGTAGAAGCGCGGGTGCGTGAGGATAATCATGAAGCCGCTGAAAGCCAGCGCCAGGAAGGCAACGACGGTGAGCCAGTGCGTGACCCGGACCCATACGGTGTGTCGCGGGGCTGCCACTCCGGGTTGGGAAACCGCGGTCGCCATGCGGGGGAGGATAGCACGGCGAGCCGGCGACAGAACATATCAACTGAAGAAAGCAGCCTGGGGACCGACGGCCCCTCAGGGGTTGACCGGCGTCGGAATGGCAGCGGCCGGCGACGGCGGATAGAGAATGTCGCCCAGCAGTCTGTAGCGATTGCCGTAGAAGATCAGCGCGTATTCACGAACCGCCGTCTCTAACGGCCCGAAGGCGGCGATGAACGCCAGGATGGCGACGGCGCAGGCCACGACTCCCACGCAGACCTGGAGAAGGATGGCTAGGGCTGTGTGTCCGAGGGCGGCGTGCAGGCCCACTTCGATGCCGACCACCGCAAGAACGCACAGGATCGCCGGAATGAACAGAACGATCACGATACAGATGGCGGCGACGATGGGGAGCAGCACCCGCAGGAGGGCGTAGACGAAGAATCCTCCTTTTTCATAGCGAATACGCGCCCAGACAGCGGACCAGGCCTGGCCCGCGCTGGCGTTCTCGAGGGCGAAGTGGGGAAGCATGAAGTCCAGAAGCACAATCTTCACCACAATGGCCAGAATCACGATGAGCAGAATGATCGGAATCAGCGGCAGCACAAGAGCAATGATGGCGCCGATATTCGGATGTCCCCCGGCACGGATGCCGTGGAACAGTCCCAGGAAGCCCGCGGCGAAGGGCAGAGCGAGGGCGGCCATGAGCACGAGGAAGCACAGGCCGACCACGACGTTGAACCAGAAAAAGCGTGTCGCGGGTCCGCGATAGAGATGCCAGCCGGTGCGAATGAGTCGCGTGTTCGTGCTGAGGCAGTGGAAGTACGCGAAGCGCAGGCGCATGATGAGCCAGGAGAGGAACAGACCGATGATGATCAGCAGGGCGACGATCGCAACGGCCGCGGCGATGCGCTCCGGCGTGAAGGCGAAGTGCGGGAGCGCCGCATACGAGTGGCTGGGATGACTCGGGGTGTGGCCGCCCCCGGGCACGTGAAAATTGCCGCTTCCGCCAGATGAGCCTCCGGTGAGGACAGCGACGAGGCAGAGCTTGAGGTAGGTTCCGAGACTGAAGGGCCGGAAGAGGAAAGCCTTCGTTCGCTGAATCGCGGGCGAAATGGTGTCGGCTGCAGAGATGGCGGGCATAGGAAGCCCCTTTCGGTTGCGAAGTGTACTGCAAAAGCGGCCGGAGCGGCGGGCTGTGAATCGGTCTGACAAACCCCTGACAGCAAAGCCCGCAACCGGCCCCGTTTCGATTTCGCTTGACTATATCACGGATTGCGATATAGTGATTGCGATTTGCAATATTTCTTATGAGACTCGGTGAAAAGCTGAAATACCTCCGGGAAGCTGAAGGCGAGCTGCGCGGGCTGGGGCGCGCCATCACCCAGCAGGAGATGGTCCGCGCCCTCAAGACTGAAACCGGCAAGGCCCTGAGCCAGAGTTACCTGTCGCAGATCGAAAGCGGCGCGCGGCCCCACCTGACGAACACCACGCGCCAGGTGCTGGCAAAGTTCTTCAAGGTTCATCCCGGGTATCTGGTGGACGATCCGGAGGGATATAGCGCGGAACTGCTGAGCGACGCGCGCACGCTGGAGGACAAGCTGGACCTGTGGCTGGTCAACGGTGCGGAGCGGTTCCGGCGCGACGCGGAGCTGAAGCAGTCGTTGCTGGCGCTGGCGCGGCACGAGGATTCGCGGCGGTGTTTGCTGCTGCTCAATGCTGTGATCGACACGCCGGGGCTGGTGGATCGCTTGTTTGAAGTGCTGGGTTCGGGGAGCGACAACGGGCACGGAACCGTGGCGAAGGTGCGTCCCGCAAAAACCGGTCCCATGCGCAGGAAAGGAGCCGCCCAATGATCACGTTCTATCTGATTTGCTTCACGCTGGGCCTTTCGCTGACCTTGTTATCGGCACTGGGGGTCTTCACCCATCTGCATTTCGGGCACTTTCATTTCGGTCATGCGCACACACACGTGGCGCATGTACCGGGCGGCGTGAAGTCCGGCGTGAGCCCGGTCAACGGATTCACCCTGGCGGCCTTCCTGTGCTGGTTCGGCGGATGCGGCTATCTGCTGGCGAGGAGCGGCGACTTCGGCATGGCGGTGGTCCTGGCGATCGCGACGGCAACCGGCCTCGCCGGCGGAGCGATTCTGTTTTGGTTTCTGGTGAAGGTGCTGCTGCCGCACGAGCACGAGCTGACCGCGGCGGATACCGACATCCTGGGAATCCTCGGCCAGGTCACCGGGACGATCCGGGAAGGCGGCACCGGCGAAATTCAGTTCAGGCAGAATGGCAGCCGCCATTTTGCACCCGCGCGCAGTGATGCAGGCGTAGCGATTGCGCGCGGAATCGAAGTGGTGGTGATGCGCTACGACCAGGGCATCGCGTACGTGCGTCCGTGGGAAGAATTGTCCGGCGAAAGCCTGGAAATTTCCGCGGGCAGCTCGACCGCGAACGCCACCCCAACCCAACAACCGTAACAGCCCCGATGGAAAGGATCGGGCGTTATGACGAACACAATCATCATTATTGTCGGATTAAGCCTGCTGGCATTCATCATCCTGATGGGCATGCTCGCCAGGATGTTTCGCAAGGCGGGCCCCAACGAGGCGCTCATCGTATATGGATTCCGCGGCCCGCGGGTCATCAAGGGCCACGGCACGATCATCTTCCCCATGGTCGAGAACTGCAGAGAGCTTTCCCTGGAGCTGATGTCGTTTGACGTCGCTCCCCAGCAGGATCTGTATACGAAACAAGGCGTCGCGGTGACCGTCGAAGCCGTGGCGCAGATCAAAGTGCGCAGCGATCAGGAGTCGATCCTGACCGCGGCAGAGCAGTTCCTCACCAAGACGCCTCCCCAGCGCGAAGGCCTGATCCGGCTGGTGATGGAAGGCCATCTGCGCGGCATCATCGGCCAGCTCACCGTCGAGCAGATCGTGAAGGAACCGGAGATGGTCGCCGACCGTATGCGCGGAACCTGCGCCGATGACATGAGCAAGATGGGACTCGAGGTGGTGTCGTTCACCATAAAAGAAGTCCGCGACAAGAATGAATACATCACCAACATGGGGCGCCCGGACATCGTGCGCATCAAGAGAGACGCGGAAATCGCGGCAGCCGAGGCGGAGCGCGACACGGCCATCCGGCGCGCGAATGCGACGCGGGAAGCAGCCGTCGCGAAGGCTGCGGCCGATCAGGAGCGGGTGATCGCGGAGACGGCCTCGCTCAGCAAGCAGGCGCAGGCCCAGCGGGATCTGGACATCTCCAAGGCGCAGTTTGCCGAGCAGAGCCGCAAGCAGCAGGCTTCGGCGGACAAGGCCTACGAGCTGCAGACCAACATCACGCAGCAGCAGGTCGTCGCCGAACAGGTGAAAGTGCAGCAGGTGGAGAAAGAGCAGCAGATCAAGGTGCAGGAAGCCGAGATTCTGCGCCATGAGAAGGAGCTGATCGCCACCGTGCTGAAAGAAGCCGAGGTCAACCGGCAGCGCGTCGAAGTACTGGCGGCTGCCGAGAAGGCGCGGCTGACGATGGAGGCCGAGGGCCGCGCGGCCGCGATTCAGACCCAGGGCCAGGCCGAGGCTTCGATCATCTTCCAGAAGGGCGAGGCCGAAGCGAAGGCCATGAACGTCAAGGCCGAGGCTTACCAGGAATGGAGCCAGGCCGCCGTGGTCGACCGCCTCATCTCGAACCTGCCCGAAGTGGTGCGGGCAATGTCGGAGCCGCTGTCGAAGGTGGACAAGATCACCATCGTGTCCACCGGCGGAGATGCAGCCGGCGCGAACAAGATCACCGGCGACATGGCGAAAATGGCGGCGCAGGTGCCGGCTCTCTTCGAAGCGCTGTCGGGAATGGATCTGCGGCAGCTGATGTCGAACATTACCGCCATGCGCCAGCGGCCAAACGGCAACGGAGCTGCGGGTGAGGGTCCGGTGGTCGACGCCAGGTAAGGAAACACCAGGGCGGCGCGAACGATCGCTCCGCCCCGGCTGGAAAGTTTCGAACGGAATTCAGAATTGGAGGGAAATGTCATGGCACTCCTCGAACGGGTAAGCACGTTGCTGAGGGCAAATCTGAACGACCTGATCGATAAGGCGGAGGATCCGGAGAAGCTGCTGAAGCAGCTGGTCCTGGATATGGAGAACCAGCTGATGCAGGTGAAGACCCAGGTGGCGATCGCCCTGGCGGACGAGCACCTCCTGGAGAAGAAGCGCCGGGAGCACGAAGATTCCGAAGCCGACTGGCGGCGCAAGGCCGAGCTGGCCGTGCGGAAGGGGGATGACAATCTCGCGCGAGCGGCACTGGAGCGGTCCCTGAGCGCGAAAGGGATGGCTGCCGGCTTTGCACAACAGCTCGAAGATCAGAAGACCGAGGTGGAGACTTTGAAGACGGCGTTGCGCAATCTGGAACAGAAACTCCAGGAGACGCGGAGCCGCTGTGAACTGATGATTGCCGAGAGCCGGCGGGCGCGGGTCGTGGGACGCGCGCAAAAGGCGCGCGAAGCGATCGCCCGGAAGGAAGGGGATGTCAGCATCACGCGGATGAAGCATCGCATTGCCGGAGCCGAGGCGCAGAATGCTGCCGCGCGCGAGATGATGGACGGCGATGGCGTCGAAGCGAAGTTCGCGAAGCTGGAGCGCGAGGAACAAATCGATGCGCTGCTCCGAGACCTCAAGGAGCAGCACGCGAAGACGGCTTGAGTGCGGATCGAAGCCGCACCAGAACCGTGAACAAAGGGCGATTGGCAAAGCTCTTCGCGAGCGATCTTCGGATCGCTCGTCACTGACAGATTTTGCCGGGAGCTGTTTGCTGATCGCCCTTCGCGGCTTCAGGCGGCCTGGGGTTTTTCCTGTGCCTCGATCCAGCGGGCGTACTCGTCGCTTACTTCGCCGAGTTGGTAGATGCTGTTGTGGGTCTCGACGTGGTTTTTCAGGCGGTCGATGCTGAGGATCGCTGACGTGTAGATGGTCCCGTTGCGGAGGTTGGCATGGCCCATCACGTCGCCAGTAAGACGGGCGCCCAACTCAAGTCGACGGAAGCCATAATAGATAACGCTTCCGACGACAGACCAGTTCTCGATGCGGACGATCGGCTTGTCGGACTTGTTCATTTTTTCGTGACCTGACGTATGCCGCCACCGGTCGCGTTCAACGGTCCAAGCCTGTGGCTGGTGCCCTTCCAGAAAATGGAAAGCAATTGTGGTGCCATCGTAACGCTTGAGTAAATAGCGTCATTTAGTGACAACGGCGGGTGGCGCTGTGAAATTTTTTCCCAGTCAGGGAAGATTGTTGCCTGTTCGCGCCCGCGCTGGAGCGTTAGTCACAGGGGCCGTTTCCCAGGCCGGTGGTTCTATATACTGCCGGTCATGCTCTGCAAACCTGAATCATTCGCATTCTCCGCCACTCGTGTGCCTGCCTTGATGATCCTCGCCGGGGCAATGACGCTGGCACCTGCGGCGTCCCATGCGCAATCTCCCGCCACTGTGCAAGCGCCTCATCCCATGAATTTGGACGACTT
>DASZYN010000042.1:0-10515 GCA_035545435.1 Acidobacteriaceae bacterium
CGCGACGAAGAAAGCTCCCGAAAAAAAGAAAGCAGGCCGCGGAGCTGCCGGCGGCGTCGAGGACTACATAGCCGGAATTCCGGAGAGCAGCCGGAAGACTTTCGATGCTCTTCGTGCGGCGGCGCGCCAGGCAGCGCCAAAGGAAGCTGAGGAAGTCCTGAGTTACGGGATTGTGGGGCTGCGAACGGATCGGGTGCTGGTGTGGTATGCGGCGTTCTCGCAGCACTGCAGCTTGTTTCCGACGGGTTCGGTGCTGGATCAATTCAAAGAGGAGCTGAAGGGATTCAAGGTGTCGAAGGGGACAGTGCAGTTTCCCCTGGAGAAGCCGCTGCCGGTCGCGCTGGTGAAAAAGCTGGTGCGGGCACGGGTGGTGCAGGCGGGAAAGAAGAAATAAAGCTCAGGTTCGCTCAGGGTTTTTGTGTAGGTCGAAGCAGTACTTCGCTGATAAAGGACTGCGGCGTCTGCGTGACGATGGTCGCCACCACGGACGCGACATCGTCGGGCTGAATCATCTTCGAGGGATCCTTGCCGCTGCTGTGGCGGGCGTCGAAGTGCGTATTAATGGAGCCGGGCGCGACAACGCTGACGCGGACTTTGTGCGGACGCAGCTCTTCGGCGACCGAATAGGTGAGCCCGTTGAGTCCCCACTTCGAGGCTGCATAGACCGCATTGTTGGGCAGCGGGTTGTGACCGGCGAGCGAAGAAATGTTGACGATATGGCCTGACTTCGCAGCGATCATCATGGGCGCGAAGGCGCGGATCAGCAGGTAGGGCGCGCGCAGATTCGTATCGATGAGGCGGTCCCAATCCTCGAGGCGGACCTCATGGAGCGGCTGGCCGGTGCCTCCAATGGCCGCGTTGTTGACGAGGATGTCGAGATGTTTGTGATCGCGTGCGACCTGTTCGGCGAGGCGGGCGATCGCTGCGGTATCGCTGAGGTCGCAGGGCATGACGGTCGCCTGGCCCTGGTTCTTCTGGATCTGATCGCGGACCTGGTTGAGGCGCTTCGTGTCGCGCGCGACCAGCAGCACATGGGCGCCGAGAGAGGCGAGGCGAAGCGAGACAGCTTCTCCAACGCCGCGAGCGGCGCCGGTGACAAGGGCGATTTGAGAATCGAGAGCGGGCATAGCTTCTATTTTCGATGCGCGGCGGGCCTGAGGAGAAGGGCAGGAATCCCGGCGCGGCCCCGTATACTTTTGTGTCAACGATGCGAATGAAGGTGAATACACACACAGGGCTCGGAAGATGAGCCGGCGGCAGGATTCGTTTGCGAAGGGCTCTGCTTCCCAGGGGCCGGCGACGGCGGTGCAGCGGCTGGCCGCGAATGCGATTCGCGAGCACCAGGCGGGCCATCTGGAAGAGGCGAAACGGCTCTACCTCGAAGTGCTGGCGCTCGACGTAAAGCATGCAAAGAGCCTCTTCGGGCTGGGGCTGGTGGAGTATCAGCTCGGTCGTTACGATACCTCGGCTCGCATGATCCAGCGGGCGATCGCGGTGGACGATCGGACGGCGCTGTACCACTCAAGCCTGGGCGCGGCGCTGCAACAGCTGCAGCAGCTGGACAGCGCGGCGGCAGCGTATGAGCGGGCGCTCGCGCTGGAGCCGAAGAACGAGGACGTCCACTTCGCGCTGGGCAATATTTGTCTGGAGCAAAAGAATTTCGCAAAAGCCCGCACGCATTATGGTGAAGCGCTTCGACTGCGGCCCGATCGCGCCGACACGCACTGCAACCTCGGCAATGTGTATCTGGAACTGGGCGAAGCGGAGGAGGCACGCGCCTGCTTTGAGCGCGCCCTGGCGCTCCGGCCTGATTTTGTTGAGGCGGAAACAAACCTGGGCAATGTGGATCTGAAGCAGGGGCGGCTGGAGCAGGCAGCGGAGCACTACCAGCGAGCTGTGACCCTTGATCCGAATCGCGCCGAAGTGCATAACAACCTCGGCAATGCGCTGCGCGGACTGGATCGTATCGAAGAATCTGTGGCGGCTTACGACAGGGCGCTTGCGCTGAAGCCGGATTACGCCAATGCCTGGAACAATCGTGGTGCGGTTTTGCAGGGGTTGGGCCGTCTGGAAGAGGCGGCCGCAGCGCACGCGCGCGCGGTGGAGCTGAATCCCAGGGATGCGGGCGCGTGGAACAACCTGGGCGTGGCATGGCGCGAGCAGGGCCAGTTGGAGACGGCGATGCAGTGTCATCAGCGTGCGCTCGCGCTCGACGCGAACTATGCCGAGGCACACAACAACCTGGGCGTGGTATATCGCGATCTGGGGCGGCTGGACGAGGCTGCAGCGTGCCACGAGCGCGCCTTCGCACTCAAGCCCCTCTATGCCGAGGCAGAAAGCAATCTGGGCAATGTGCGGCGCAGCCAGTGCCGCCTGGTCGAAGCGCGCGCATGCTATGAACGGGCCCTGGCGTTGAAGCCGGACGCGGTGGATCCGGCGTGGAATCTCTGCCTGGTGGATCTGCTGGAGGGCAATTTCGAGCGCGGCTGGCGCGAGTATGAGGTCCGGAAACAAAGAAAGCGAAATGCGCCGCGGGTTTTCGATGCGCCGTTGTGGCGGGGAGAAGAATTGAACGGCGCGCGGATCCTGCTGCATGCCGAACAGGGTTTAGGGGACACGCTGCAGTTCCTGCGTTACGTACCAATGGTGCAGGCGCGGGGTGGGCGCGTTGTGCTGGATGTCCAGGGGCAGCTGCGCAGGCTTGCCGGCGAACTGCCGGGACTCGAAGCGGTGACGGCAAGCGGTGAAAATTTGGGTGAATTTGCCTGGCAATGCCCGCTGATGAGCCTGCCTCTGGCATTTGCAACCGTGATGGATACAATTCCGGCGGCGGTGCCCTATCTGAAAGTGCCGGAGGAGGCGCGACGAGCAGCCGATGCGTTGCCCTGGGAGAACGGCCGGCTGCGGGTGGGGCTGGTGTGGAGCGGCAACCCGAAGTACAGCGACGATCGGGCGCGCTCGGTGCCGCTGGCGATGATGAATTCGCTGTTTGCGATCGAAGGAGTGCGGTGGTTCTCGCTGCAACTGGGGCCGGCCGCCGAGAAACTGGCCGAAAGCGAAGCTCCGATCACCGACCTGCGTCCGGCGATCGGCGACATGGCGGACACAGCGGCGCTGGTGGAGCGCCTGGATCTGGTGATCACGGTCGACACAGCCGTCGCGCATCTGGCCGGAGCGCTGGCGCGACCCGTGTGGGTGCTGCTGCCGTTTGCTCCGGACTGGCGCTGGCTGCTGGAGCGCGAAGACAGCCCCTGGTATCCGACGGCGCGGCTGTTTCGTCAACCACAGCCCGGCGATTGGGAGAGCATCCTGGAGCGGGTTCGCACAGACCTGACAAGGAGAGCAGGCTCGCATGAGTGACGGGCGCGGATCACAGGGGCCGGCGCCGGTGGCCGATGCGCGGCCGGTGGAGTGCAAGGTGTGCAGCGCCCCAAGCCTGCTCTATGGCGTCGTGGATTTTCACAAAAGCTGCATCGAGGCGCAGGGCAAGCAACTGGCGTTGTCAGGACGCCCGATCTACTACCGGCGCTGCCAGCGATGCGGTTTCATCTTTACGACGGCATTCGACACATGGGACTTCGACGCGTTCCGGAAAAACATTTACAACGACGACTACGTGATCGTCGATCCGGACTATGTGGAGGTGCGGCCGGCCAACAATGCGGCCATGATCGCGCAAAGCTTCGCGGATGCGAGGGGGTCGATGACGATTCTCGACTACGGCGGCGGCGCGGGACTGCTCGCCGGCCGGCTGCGCGAGCAGGGATTCACGGCCAGCACCTACGATCCATTTTCGGAGTTTAAGGAACTGCCGGCCGAACCGTTCGATCTGATCACATGCTTTGAGGTGATGGAGCACGTGCCCTCTCCTGCGAAAACGGTGGCAGAGATGGTCGGCCTGATGAAGAAGCCGGGGGCGATTCTTTTCTCGACGCTGGTGCAGCCGGCCAATATTGCTTCGATCGGCTTGAACTGGTGGTATGCGAGTCCACGGAACGGCCACATCTCGCTCTACACGGCCGCGTCGCTGGCGACGCTGTTCGCGCCGCATGGGATGAAGGTGGGGTCATTCTCAGAGAATCTGCATATTGCGTTTGGGGAGATTCCAAAGTTTGCCGCGCATTTGAAATTGGCGAAGTGAAGCGGAGGAGTTAGGGAGTAGGGAGTAGCGAGCAGGCAGAGCAAAAGACAGAGGTCGGCGGGGATGGATAACAGCAAGAAGAAGCGTTGCGCGTGGGCGGAAAGCGATGCGCAGATGCGGCAGTATCACGATGAAGAATGGGGAGTGCCGGAGTTCGACAGCCGCGCGTTGTGGGAGACGCTCATGCTCGAAGGATTCCAGGCCGGGCTCGCGTGGATTACGGTCCTGCGCAAGCGGGAGGCGTTCCGGAAGGCGTTCAAGGGGTTCGATCCAAAGAAGGTGGCGCGGCTTGGCTCGAAGGATGTGGAGAAGATGCTGCAGAATCCGGGCATCATCCGATCCCGCGCGAAGATCGAGGCCACGATCGGCGGGGCGAAGGCCTTTTTGAAGATGCGGGACGAGGGCGTGGAGTTTTCGGACTGGGTGTGGGAGAGGGCGGGCGGACAGCCGATCCAGAGTAAGGGCCCGCTGGTCGCGAGCACGCCGCTGGCGGAGACGTTTTCAAAAGAGCTGAAGAAGAAAGGCTTCAAGTTTGTGGGGCCGGTGATTGTGTATGCCTGGATGCAGGCAACAGGAATCGTGAACGATCACGCGGAAGAGTGTTTCCGGCGGACTGTGGTCGCGAAAATGAGACGCCGTTAGGGCGAACGCAGCGAGACGTATACTCGATGGTTTGCTGAAAGGTGAAGAGATGAGTGCCAGCGCAGTTGCGTACGCCAAAGAGAATGCAGGCAGGTTTCTGGAGGAGCTGAAAGCGCTGCTGCGGATTCCGTCGGTGTCGACCACGCCGGAACATAAGGTCGATGTGGAGAAGGCGGCGTCCTGGGTCGCAGCGGACCTGAAACGCATCGGCATGGAGAACGTCGATATCCTCCACAGCGTTGGGCATCCGCTCGTCTATGCCGACTGGCTGCATGCGCCTGGAAAGCCGACCGTCCTCTGCTACGCGCACTATGACGTTCAGCCGCCCGATCCGCTCGAGGAATGGGTTTCACCGCCGTTTGAGCCGACCGAGCGCAACGGCAATCTCTACGCGCGCGGCGCGGTCGACGACAAAGGGCAGCTGGTCTCGCAGCTGAAGGCGCTCGAAGCATTGCATGCAGCAGACGGGAAGTTTCCGATCAACGTGAGGGTGATCTACGAGGGTGAGGAAGAGGTCGGCGGCGAGAGGATCGCAGCGTTCGTGCGCGAGCACCCGGAGCGGCTGAAGGCGGACTTCGCGCTGATCTCCGACACTGAGATGTTTGCGCCGGAGCTGCCCACGCTGTGCGTGGGGTTGCGCGGCATGATCTACACCGAGCTGGAGGTGCGCGGGGCGAAGACCGATCTGCATTCCGGGATGTATGGCGGCGCGGCGCCGAATCCGTTTGTTGCGCTGGCGCAAATTCTCGCAGGCCTCAAGGATCGCGACGGGAAGATCCTGATCCCGGGCTTCTACGACGATGTTGCGAAGCCGAGCGCCGATGAGCTGAAGGCATGGAAAGCGCTGCCGTTTGATGAAGAAGAATATCGCGAGAAGGAAGTGGGCGCGATCAAGCTGGTGGGCGAGCCGGGCTATTCGGCCATCGAGCGGACCTGGGCTCGACCCACGCTCGACGTGCACGGCATCGTCGGCGGATTCACGGGCGCGGGCGCGAAGACCGTGATTCCCGCGAAGGCGACCGCGAAAGTCTCCATGCGCCTGGTGCCCGATATGACGCCGGAGAAGGCCTTCGCCCAGTACAAGGCGTTCGTCGAGAAGATCAAACCGGAGGGCGTTACGGTGGACGTTCGGCTGATTCATCAGGGCGAGCCGATCGTGATCGGCACGGACAATCCCTATGTGAAGGCAGCGACCCGGGCGCTCAAAAAGGTGTGGGGAAAGGACACGGTGTTCATCCGCTCGGGGGGGTCGATTCCGATCGTCGGCGACTTCGAGCGCTTCCTGAAGATCCCGTCGGTGATGATGGGCTTCGGATTGCCCGACGATGGGCTGCATGCGCCCAACGAGAAGTTCCACATCGCGAACTTCCATCGCGGCATTGAAAGCATCATCGAGTTATTCGATGAGGCCGGTCGTTAGCGGCCAGGCAGGGAGCGAGCCAGACAGGCCAGAAACGAATGCTTGCATTAACCATTTAGTTGCTATCGTGCCATGCCCGGAAGTGGAATAATGCAGTCGCCTGCACGGTCAGGCTGATTCTGTCGCATGCGCGTCGAATCCGAGGCCCTATGAAAATCCGGTTCGCACTTCTGGCTGCACTGATTGCAGCTGTGCCCTTTTCTCTGTTCGCTGCCAGGACGATGTCCGTGAAGGAACTGGTCGCGATGATGACAGACATGCAACAAAACAAGTCCGACCACGATATTGCGGAAAAGCTGATGGACGTCGATCTGTCCGAGGAGCTGACGCCGGCGGGGATAGCGCAACTGGCGGCCATGAATCCGGGACCGGAGACTACCGAGCAACTCCACATTCTGGTGGGAGAGAGTTCGATGCTGGCGCCGCCGGCCTCGGAACTGCCAACGACGGCTGCTCCCGATGGGGCCGCGCAAAGAGCGATCATCGACAAGACGCTGAATTACATCACCGACTTCATGCGTTCGCCCAAGCTGGCGGCGGACAAGACGACGGCGCGCTATCAGAACGGGCCGGACTATGTGTACTCCTCCGGCGGCGGGACGATGACTCTGCACGCCGACCTGGGCCAGAAGTTCTCTCCCGACAATCCTTATTTCAGGAACCTGGGAGAGCACACCATGCCGGTGGAGATCCTGGGCGGCGCGGAAATTCGTCCGGCAAAGATCAAGGCCAGCGATCCGTCAACGCGCAATGGCCAGATCTCGCAGGGCGGGCCGGGGCCACTGCTGGGGGTGGCGTTTGAAGATGCGGCAAAGGGAAAGATCCAGTTCGCGCGCTGGGAGACGGTGGGGGGTAAGGCGCTGGCGGTTTTCTCCTTCCAGGTGCCGAAGAAGCAGTCTCACTACGAGGTGGATTACTGCTGCTTTCCGCACACCGAAAGCGTGGGGAGCCATATGGCCCAGCCCATGACATCTTCAGGATCCGGTTCCCTGGGATCGGGATCGGGCATTTCTACTGCGAGCGCTGTCTATGCCACGAATACGACCTTCAATCCGTTCCACGCGAAAGTCGGTTATCACGGGGAGTTTTTCATCGATCCGGCGACCGGGGAGATACCGCGGTTCATTATGCAGGCGGAGATGCGGAAGTCCGATTTCGTGAACCAGGAAGATACGCGTATCGATTACGGTCCGGTAACGCTGGAGGGCAAGACAATCATGGTGCCTCAGACCAGCTATGTGCTGACCACGGTGACCCCTGCGGGAGATTCCGGGCAGCGCATCGCCGAGAGGCGCACGTTGTTTGAGGTGCACTACGCGAATTATTTTCAGCCGGGAGCCGGGCCACGGAAATAAGCCGGCTCCTTCGCCTGAGTGGGCTCAGTTTCACTTCGAAAAAGAAGGGAAGCGGTCCAGAGGAGTTCGCCCCAGCGAGAGACAGATGAACCTCTGGGGGAAAGGACCGCTTCCCGGCGAAGTGAGGCAACTACACTTGAGAACTTCGCGCATCCGGCAAGCAGCCGGACGCGGCTGAAGAGTACACCCGGCGAGCTGCCTGCATTCCTCATCCCACGATTGAGTTGCAGGACAGCTCGCCGGGATCGGCGCGCGGGAACTCGCCGGTTGGGCTCGTTCCCTGGCGCCAAACGGAGCTCAGGATGCTTTGGGCGGCTTCACGATTTCGGCCAGCCGCGCATCCTTCCAGAGTGGCGCAAACGCGGGATCCTCCCACACGCTGGAGAGCTGACGGAAGTGCCCTTCTTTGGCGTGGCGCAGATAGTCCAGCGCGCCTTCGAGGTTGCCGCGCTTGACGTAGGCTTTGGCGATCATGAAGTCGACCATCGCGCGCTGCTCGGGCGTTTGAACCTGCGCAAACACGCCTTCCTTGTCGGAGCTGTTCAGGATGTCGGCATCGAGTTCGAGAGCGCGGGCATACTCGGTCATGGCGCGGTCGACCTGCTTTTGCCCCATCCAGGCCTCGGCGAGGTTCAGGTGGGTCACGGCTTTCGATTCATCAATGGCCAGCGCCTGTTTCAGCGAGCGAACCGCCTGCTTGTACCTCTTCTGCAGGCAATACGCCGCTCCCAGGTTGTTGAGGGCGTCCACGCTGGCGGGATCGGCCTTGACCGCCAGGCCAAACGTCCGCCGGGCCTGGTCGAGATCCCCCACCTTCATCTGGGCGATGCCCAGCTTGTTGTAGAGAGAAACATCCTTATTGTTGTAGCGGGTGGCGAGCAGGTACCAGTTGACTGCCGAGCCGTACTGTTCGCGGGCGCGGGCAATGTCACCCTTCATTTCGTAATCTTTGGCAATTTGCTGCCGAGTCTCCGCCGTAACGGTATTGGGCGGCAGCAGGGACTGCGCGGTGAGGGCCGGGACGCTCAGGGTGGAAACCGCGGCCAGCATCAGGACGAGGGCTTTCATACGACTACCTCCCGCGGAAGGCTGTGTGGGCAGTTGGGGGAGCTTTCTCTTCCGCATCGAGGCTCAGTACATACCTCTCCACCGGCCCGGAACAACGCTAGAGCGGCTACCGTGGGGCAACTCGGGGGCTACACGAGTGGCTATGGTATTCGATCGCACATTCAACGAGACTTAGCGGGAGTGGTCAGTGGGCGGCCCCGGGGGGTTAAATCCAGTTAAATCGGACGTACCCGGCTTCCTGTGACGGTTAAGCGGCACCGGGAGCCGGTTACAAGCGTATAAAGAAGGCGTCGAGAGCGAAGGACGAGCGAGTACGCGCATGGCGGCAGTCGGACACGCAAAGCCAATGGAAACGGAGGCGTGGCGCGAGGAGCTGCGCACCGTGCTGGAGTCGCGCTCTTTTCGCCAGGCGCCGACCCTCTCCCACCTGCTGCGTTATCTCTGCGAAAAGCTCTTTGCCGGCGAGAGCGCCCAGATCAAGGAATATTCGATCGGGGTGGAACTGTTCCGCCGCGGCGACTCCTTCGACCAGGAGACCGACTCCATCGTGCGGGTGGAAGTGAACCGCCTGCGCAAGCGGCTGGCCGAGTACTACGCCGGGGAGGGCGCGTCGCACGCGCTGCAGATCGTGATCCCCGTCGGCCAGTACGTGCCGAGCTTTGTGAGCACCAAGCCGGAGACGAAACCAGCCCCGGAGACGAAGCCGGAGACTCCACCCGAGCCGGCCGAGCTGAACGAGGCGCCGGCATGGTGGCGTCGGCGATGGGTGTGGGCCGCTGGAGCCGGGGTCCTGGCTCTCGCAGCGGGCGCAGTCTGGTTCGCGGAACATCCGCGGCATCCGGGGTCGCAGGTCGTAGAGACGCCATCCCACGCCCAAAGCGTGCCCGAGCCCCTGGTGGGTCCGCCGCCTGGCGATGAGGTGCGCATCCTGGCAGGGTCGACACGCAGCTACGCCGACCATGCGGACAAGCTATGGAGCGCCGATACCTGGTTTACGGGCGGCACGGCGGTCAAGAATGAAGCGCGCTACATCGCGCGCACCCTCGATCCGAGCTTTTATCGAGCCAGCCGCGAAGGGCAGTTCAGTTACGACATTCCGCTGAAGCGCGGCGTGTATGAGGTGCACCTGTACTTCGCGGAGACGGAGTACGGACCGGAGAATACCGGGGTCGGCGGCGAAGGCAGCCGCCTGATGACGGTCCGCGCCAATGGTCAGACGTTGCTGACGCACTTTGACGTGATGGCCGATGCGGGCGGGGAGCGGGTCGCCGATGGGCGGGTCTTTCCGGGACTGTCTCCGGCGGCCGACGGGAAACTCCACCTGCAGTTCACCGGCGAAAACGGCGCCAACGCTATGTTGTCGGCGATCGAGATTCTGCCCGGGTCGGGAGTCGGGCCGGGGGCGCGCATGCGGCCCGTGCGGCTTCTGGCGCGCCAGACGCCTTACTACTCCAACGACAGCCACTGGTGGAGTCCGGACAATTACTTCGACGGTGGGCAGATGGCGACCTACACCGATCCGGTGAGCGGGACCGACGATCCGGAACTGTATGAGACCGAACGCTGGGGGAATTTCTCCTATGCCATTCCTGCGTCCCCTGGGCGGTACACGGTGACATTGCAATTCGCGGCGCGGCATCGCGGATGGAACGAGCCTCTGGCCGCCGGCGCGCAGGAGACGACGCGCGTGGCGCACATCTTCAACGTCTTCTGCAACGGCAAGGCGATCCTCGAGAACTTTGATCTGGCGAAAGAGGCCGAGGGCTCTGACGTTGTGGTGCGCAAGGCGACGGGCCTCGAACCGAACGCGCAGGGGAAACTGCTGCTGAACTTCGTGCCGGTGAAGGGCTATGCGTCGGTGACGGGGATTGAAGTGGTGCCGGAGTAGG
>DASZYN010000043.1:0-3082 GCA_035545435.1 Acidobacteriaceae bacterium
AGGGTGAATTTGTAACAACGCTGGGCAGTTATTACCAGACCGACAGCCAGCTGAGCCTCGGCAACCACAGCGAGCGCTTTGCGTGGTTCGCCGCCGTAAACGGCAATCGCAGCAACTATGGCCTGATGCCGCCCATCGAGAAACCGGTCCACGACGCAGAGAACGGCTATGGCGGCTTCACGTCGCTCATCTTCAACAAGAATCCGCACGACCAGCTGCGTTTTGTGGGACAGATGCGCACCGACTACTACCAGATTCCGTATGATCCGGATCCGAGCAGCTGGGAGAACCAGCTGTACGACTCCTCGGGTTTGCGCGACGGGCAGCACGAAACCGACGGTCTGACGACCTTCTCGTGGATTCACACCCTGAGCGCGAAATCGCTTTTCGAGGTTTCGCCGTTCTATCACTACAACGATGCGAACTACGAGCCGAGTCCGAACGATCAGCCCAACGCCACCCATGCGAAACAGACGGGCCAGTACGCGGGCGCGCAGGCGTATTTCTCCACGACCGTCGCGCGCAATGCGTTCAAGGCCGGACTCTATGGCTACGGCCAGCATGAGAACGATCTTTTTGGCGTGACTTTTAACGATGGCAGTGCGCCGAATTTTTCCGAGACCTCCGTTGTCAACGGCGGCGTCCAGGAATCCTTCATCGAGGACAACTACCGCCCGACTTCCTGGCTGACGCTCATCGGCGGTATGCGCCAGGCGCATTTCCAGGGCGCGGTCTCCGAAAACGCGATCTACCCGCGTCTGGGCGCCGCGGTGCAGATTCCCAAACTCGGCTGGGTGCTGCGCGGTTTCTACGGGCACTTCTATCAGCCGCCCCCGCTCACCAGCATCTCCGGTCCCGCGCTGGCGTTCGCGCAGGCGAGCGACACCAACTTTGTCCCGTTGCCAGGGGAGCGGGACGAAGAGCATCAGTTCGGCATCCAGATTCCCTTTCGTGGCTGGCTCCTCGATGCGGATACCTTCCAGACGCGGGTCAACAATTTTCTCGACCACAGCAACATCGGCGAATCGAGCATCTTTGTTCCGGTGACGATTGACGGCGCGTTGATCCAGGGCTGGGAGCTGACCCTGCGGACGCCGCGCCTGTGGCGCTATGGCACGGGACATCTCGCCTACTCCAACCAGATCGCGAAGCAGCGTGGCGAACTGACCGGCGGGCTCATCTGCTCGGAGGGCTCGCCGGACTGCGATGCTGAGCCGGACTACTCGCCGCTCGATCACGACCAGCGCAACACGCTCAACGTGGGATTCGACGGCAGCCTGCCGCATCGGGCCTGGGCCTCGTTCAACATTTATTACGGATCGGGGTTCGCGAACGGCATTACCGATCCGCCCTCACCCTATACCGGCGACTACCTGCCCGCGCACACCATGTGGGATTTGGCCGTGGGCAAAGCCATCGCTGAGAACTGGTCGCTTGCGGTGAATGCCGTGAACGTCGCCAACACGCGGGTGCTGCTCGACAACAGCCTTACGTTCGGCGGCTTCCACGAAAATGATCCGCGCCAGATTTACGGGCAGGTTCGGTACCGTTTTCACTTTTAGAATTGAAGAGTGGCTCTTGCTGCTCCGCTCCCCACAGTCGCCGCACGGCCTCGCTCACGACTGTGGGGAGTTCCCATCTACTGGCACCTGCTCAGCCTGGATGCGCCCACGGTGGCCGTCCTCTGGGCCTGGAGCTTTGCCTCCGCCGCGCACCTGCGCATCCCTTTTGTTTCGATCGCCGTTCTCGGCGTCGGCACATGGCTGATCTACATCGCGGACCGGCTGCTCGACGTCCGCTCACCCTCGCATCCTGCGCTGCGCGAGCGGCACTTCTTTCACGAGCGGCATCGTCGCGTGCTGTTCCTGGTCTCGCCGGTCGTGGGAGCGCTGCTGCTGGGCCTGATCTGCGCCATGCCCCCGGCCGCACGACGCGACGATACGATTCTGTTCGCCATTTCCATGCTGTACTTTGGCGGCGTGCACCTGCCGGCTCTTCGCGTGCGCCGCTGGTTTCCGCGCGAGGTTGCCGTCGGCATTTTGTTCGCTTTGGCGACCGCGGTGCCCGCCTGGTCCGCCCCGGATTCGAAGCCTCAGCTCGCCTGGTTCGTACTTCTCTTTGCCGGGCTGTGTACGCTGAACTGCATCGCCATCGAAACCTGGGAGCGATCCTCAAACACGCCCCGCTCCATGACCGTTTCCGCCATGGCGATTTGCGCCGCGGTCGCGTCAATCGCGCTCCTGACGATGCGCGGACATCAACTCCCTGGCGAATTCGCGATCTGCGCATCCGCGTTCACTTCGGCAGCCCTTCTGTTCGCGCTCGACGGCGTTCACCGTCGCTGGTTCAGCCGAAGTTCGTGGCCGGAAGACCGCCGGCATTTTCTGCTGGCCCTTCGCGTAGCTGCCGATGCTGCGCTGCTCACACCCCTGTTCTTCCTTTCTCTATGGCATCTGTAAAACAAATTCCCCAACTGCGCGTAAACAAGGCGCGCCCGTTCGCGGCGACGGACCTCGATCTGCTCCGGAATCCGCCTGCGCGCTTCGACCGCGTCGCCCGCTTCTACCGCGCGATGGAGTATCTCTCCTTCGGCCCGCTGCTGGAGCGCTGCCGGTTCCACCACATCCCGAGGCTGGTGGATGCCCGCCGTGCTCTGGTCCTTGGTGATGGCGACGGCCGATTCGTGGCGCGACTGCTCTCCTCCGCACCGCATCTCTCGGCGGATGCCCTGGACGCCTCATCGGCGATGCTTCACCTGCTTCGCGAACGCGTCGCCAGACAGGGCGCTCTGCACCGCCTGACGACCACCTGCGCCGATGCGCGCATCTTCGGGGCTCCTTGCGCGGGTTACGACCTCGTGGTCACGCACTTCTTCCTCGATTGCCTGACTGAGCAGGAGACCGATCGCCTCATCGCGCGTTTGCGGCCGCATCTGGTGCCTGGAGCGCGATGGCTGGTCTCTGAATTTGAGGTGCCGCGGTCCGGAGCGTTGCAAAGAAGCCTTGCCCAAAGCGTGGTCTCGGGCCTCTACGCTGCATTTCGCCTGCTCACCGGCCTCCAGGTGCGTCAGATTCCAGCGTGG
>DASZYN010000044.1:0-7938 GCA_035545435.1 Acidobacteriaceae bacterium
TGGCCCATCCTGCTCAGCTTCCCGCTGCCTTACATCGCTAATACTGCCGGCTGGATGACCGCTGAAATCGGCCGTCAGCCCTGGCTGGTGTACGGCCTGATCCGCACTTCGCAGGGTTATTCGACCCATGTTTCAGCCGGCAATGCGCTGTTCACTCTGCTCGGTTTTCTTGGCATGTATTCGATCCTTTCGATTCTCTGGATCGTCCTCGTCTATCGCTTCATCCACACAGGCCCGGCAGGCGTCGCTGTCACTCTGCCCGAACCTGAACCTGCATCGCTGACGACGGTCTAGAAAAGAGAGGAGAACGAAAATGGGATTCGTCTGGTTCTGGATTGTCGCAGTCATGATCGCCGCCTACGTCGTACTCGACGGCTTCGATCTGGGCGTGGGTATTCTTTCGCCATTCCTCGGCCGCAGCGAAGACGATCGGCGCACGCTGTTCCGCTCCATTGGCCCGGTGTGGGATGGCAACGAGGTTTGGCTGCTGGCTGGCGGTGGCACGCTCTATTTTGCTTTTCCTCTGCTCTACGCTTCCTCGTTCAGCGGTTTCTATCTGCCCCTGATGATCGTGCTGTGGCTGCTCATTATGCGCGGCGCCTCAATCGAGCTGCGCATGCACATCGATCATGATGTCTGGCGGAGTTTTTTCGACGGCCTCTTCTTCATCGCCAGCGCGCTGCTCGCGATCTTCTTTGGCGCGGCCCTGGCCAACGTCATCCGCGGCGTGCCTCTCGGCGCTGACAACTACTTCTTCCTGCCCCTGTGGACCAACTGGCGTGTGGGACCTGCGCCGGGCATTCTCGACTGGTACACGGTGATTGGCGGAGTCGTCGCGCTGGTCGCCCTCGCCGTCCACGGCGTGCTGTGGATCGTGCTCAAGGCGCCCGGCGAGCTGGAAACCCGCGCCCGCCGCGCGGTCGTGCCCCTCTGGACCGCACTCCTCGTCATCACCCTCATCAGTCTGCCCGCTACCATCGCCGTACGGCCCTCCGCGCTCGAAAACTACAAGGCTTATCCGGTTCTTTTCCTGATTCCCGCGCTGGTGATTGCCACCCTGATCGGGATTCTGACCTTCACAAAGCAGAAGAAGCCGCTGGCGGCCTTCCTGTCCTCCTGCCTCTATCTGGTTTTCATGCTGGTCGGCGCCGCCGCCGGACTCTATCCGACGCTGCTGCCGTCTTCCAGCGATCCATCGCGCAACATCACTATCGCCAGCGCGATCGCCGGACCCCATTCTCTCCATGTGGGATTGATATGGTGGTCGCTCGGCCTCATCCTCGCCCTCGCCTACTTCATCACCTCTTACTGGCTCTTCCGCGGAAAAGTGTCCGCAGAGGCTGGGTACGGACACTGAACAGGATTCGAAGGAGAACTTCTCACATGGCATCCGCCACCGTCGCCCCCGATACGCCGCTCATCATCGATCCGGCACACGATCTGGTCAGCATCCAGCACAGTCCGCTGGCCTCGATCTTCACTCCAAAGTCGGTGGCTCTGATCGGCGCAACCGAGCGCGTGGGTTCGGTCGGCCGCAGCGTCATGATGAATCTGACCAGCAGTTCTTTCGGCGGACCCGTTTGGCCCGTGAATCCGAAGAGCCCCACCATCCTTGGCATTCCGGCATACAAATCCATCAAAGAACTCCCTGGCGTCCCCGACCTCGTCGTCGTCACCACGCCGGCGGCGACCGTTCCCGGCATCATTCAGGAAGCTGTCGACCTCGGCGTGCCATCAGCGGTCGTGATCTCCGCCGGCTTCAAGGAGGTCGGTGAGTCCGGCAAGGCACTCGAGCGGCAGATCGCACAGATCATCCGGGGCCGGATGCGCCTCATCGGCCCCAATTGTCTCGGCGTCATGAATCCGGTCGGCGGCCTCAACGCCACGTTCGCCAAAGCCATGGTCCCCGCGGGCCGCCTCGCCTTCATCAGCCAGAGCGGCGCTCTCCTTACGGCCATCCTCGACTGGTGCATTCGCGAGCATGTTGGACTCAGCGGCTGCGTCTCCGCCGGATCGATGCTCGACATCACCTTCGGCGAACTCATCGACCACTACGGCAAGGATCCCAATACCGATTCCATCGTTCTCTATATGGAGTCCATCGGGGACGCGCGCAGCTTCCTCTCCGCCGCACGTGAGGTGGCCCTTAATAAACCAATCCTCGTGATCAAGGCTGGCCGAACTGCCGCCGCTGCCAAAGCCGCCGCTTCGCACACCGGCTCACTGACCGGCAGCGACGATGTACTCGACGCCGCGTTCCAGCGCGCCGGTGTTCTTCGCGTTCAATCCATCAGCGAGATCTTCAATATCTCCGAAGTGCTGGCCAAACAGCCGCGCCCTAAAGGCCCGCGGCTCACCATTCTGACCAACGCCGGCGGTCCAGGAGTTCTGGCCACCGATGCATTGATCAGCGCAGGCGGCGAGCTGACCGAAATCTCGCCGGAAACCATGACGACGTACGATAACTTCCTGCCTTCGGCGTGGAGCCATAACAATCCCGTCGACATTCTCGGCGACGCGGAGCCCGAGCGCTACGCCAAAGCCCTTGAGATCGCCTCGCAGGACAAGAACACCGACGGTATGCTCGTGATCCTCACGCCTCAGGGCATGACGAATCCCACCGAGGTCGCCGAGCACCTCATTCCCTACGCCCGTTCGACAGGCAAACCCGTTATCGCCAGCTGGATGGGCGGAGATTATGTCGCCCGGGCGAACGAAGTCCTCGCCAAAGCGGGCATTCCCGCCTTTGCGTATCCCGACGCAGCGGCCGAGGCCTTCGTCGCGACCTGGAAACACACCAGCAACCTGCGCGATCTGTACGAGACGCCCACCACGCGCTCCGGTTCGGTTCTTGACACCAAACGCGACCTCGCCGGCAGCATCGTCGACCAGGTCCGCGCGCGACGCCGCACGATTCTCACCGAATACGAGTCCAAGCAGCTGCTCGCCGCCTACGGCATTCCGACCGTCCGCACCGAGTTGGCGACGACCCCTGAAGAAGCCGCGCAGAAGGCGCTCGAAATCGGCTATCCGGTCGTCCTCAAGCTGCATTCAGAAACGATCACTCATAAAACCGACGTCGGCGGTGTGAAACTCAACCTGCGCTCCGCTGGCGAGGTCGTCACCGCGTTTTCCGACATTCAAAAATCCGTGACGGAAAAGGTCGGCGCCGAGCACTTCCTCGGCGTTACAGTGCAACGCTTCGCCAAGCTGGAAGGCTACGAGATCATTCTCGGGTCCAGCATCGATCCGCAACTCGGCCCCGTACTTCTGTTCGGCACCGGCGGCCAACTCGTCGAAGTTTACAAAGACCGTGCTCTCGCGCTCCCACCGCTGACCGCCACCCTCGCTCGCCACCAGATGGAGCAGACAAAAATCTTCAAGGCGCTCAAGGGCGTTCGTGGCCGCAAACCGGTAGACCTCGATGCTCTCGATGCGCTCGTCGTTCGCTTCAGCGAACTGGTCGTCGAGCAGCGCTGGATCCGGGAAATTGACATCAACCCACTGCTCGCCTCGCCCGACGGACTCATCGCACTCGATGCGCGCGTGGTGCTGCACGAGCCCGGAACCACTGAGGACCAGCTGCCGCGTCCGGCGATCCGCCCGTATCCGGTGCAATACATCGGGAAGTGGGAGTCGCGATCTGGCGCCGATGTGCTGGTTCGTCCGATTCGCCCGGAAGACGAGCCTCTCATCGTCGACTTCCACGACCGGCTGTCGGAGCGCACCGTCGTCCAGCGCTACTTCACGTCACTCGCACTCAGCGCGCGCACAGCGCACGAGCGTCTCACGCGCATCTGCTTCATCGACTACGACCGCGAGCTGGCTCTCGTGGCCGAAGTTAACGACCCGAAAAAAGGCAAGCTCATCGCCGGCGTCAGCCGCATGATCCGCCAGAACCACGGGCAGAACGCTACCCTCGCGGTTGTGATCGCCGACGATTTCCAGGGACAGGGGCTCGGTGGTGAACTCATGCGCCGCACACTTGCCGCCGCTCGCGCCGAGGGCATCGAGCAGGTCCAGGTCTACTTCCTCCCGGAGAACAACCGCATGCGCAAGCTCTCACAGAAGCTTGGCTTCACTCTGACTGAAGAGAACGGTCTGATGCGCGGTGAGCTTACCGTCTGATTTGCAACAGCAGAAAGGGGAGACGTCTTTTGTCTCCCCTCCTTTTTTGCGAATTTCCCTCTGCACTGCGGATCGGGTCGGCCGCTCGCAGTTCAGCTCACGATCGACAACTCCCGCACAGCCTCCGCCGAAGCGACCAGAGGCAGCGTCACGGTGACACACGTGCCTTCGCCCAGGCGGCTGTTCACCGCGATGTCGCCGCCGCAGGAATCCACGATCGCCTTGCAGATGGAAAGTCCGAGCCCCGCGCCTCCCGTGCTTCTCGCCCGCGAGTGATCGCCACGCCAGAATCGCTCGAAGAGGTGCGGCAAATCCTCCGGCGCGATCCCACGGCCGGTATCGCGTACCTCGATCACCACACTCGTGCCCGCCGCAATAGCCGCGGTCACCGAGCCGCCCTCCGGCGTATGCTGCACAGCATTCAGCATCAGGTTGGCCAGCAGGGAAGCGCACGCATCGCGCTCCAGCCGTGTCGGCGCAGGTTCCGGCGCATGGACGGCGATCTTCACTTCGCGAATCTCTGCCAGGCGCTCCATGTGCACCGCCACATCCCGCGCCACTTCGGCGACGTTACACTCCACATCGCCGCTCGCTGGTTCACGTTCGAAGCGCGCCAGCTGAAGCATGCGCTGCACCAGCTCTTCCATGCGCGCGCAATCTGCCATGCAGGTCTCAAGTCCTCTGGCATATTCGCGCGCCGAACGCGGCCGCGATGCGAGCAGTTGCAGTGACGATTTGATGATCGTGACGGCCGTCTTCAACTCATGCGCGGCATCGTTCACAAACATACGTTGCTGCACAAAGGCCTCTTCCAGCCGCTCGGTCGCCGATTCCAATGCTCGTGCGAGCACAGTCAATTCCACCGTGGAGCGTGCGCTGCGCGGAGCCTCAAAGCGCGGCCGCTTCGGCGTCATTTCTCCAGCGGCGCGGCTCAGCGCCTCCAAAGGCGCCAGCCCGCGCCGCAGAACCTGCGCCAAAACGCCGGCCGTTATAAGCAGGAGCAGCAGGCTCGCGATCACCAGAAACGCCGCCGCACGCCTGATTGATCCGTAAACAGGCTCCAGCGGCGCGGCATAGAAGATTGTCACCGGACGCGCAATGCCCGGACTTCCGTCCTCCGCATCGATCTGCCGCACCCCATGCAGAACCAGGCCGCGGAACGTCCTTCCCCGCACGCGAAAATCGTGCGGCACATCTTTTGCGGCGAAATCATGCAGCGCTGCACTGCTCCAGGACGTCGACTGCGCCAGCGTCCGGCCACCTTCATCCCGCGCCATCCACAGATCGTTGCCGCGCAGATCGAGCGCCGCCAGATTAATCGCGACGCTGTCGTTGGGATCTTCGGCATCGTGCACCTGGCCCAGCAGGGAATCGGCGCGCCCGCGCACCATCAGGTCAAAGTTGCGGATTTGTTCCCGCCACAGATACAAAAGCGTGGCGCTGCTCAGCCCCAGTACCAGGCCGCATTCCAGCGCCAGCACCGCCGCGATCAGTCTCCGGCGAAGGGAGTAGCGCCTCACGCCGCACCTCCACTCGCGCCCGTCATCAGCCGGTACCCGCGGCCGCGAAGGGTTTCGATCCAGTGACCCTCGCCGTCGCGATTCAGCTTACGGCGCAGATTGGAGATGTGCGCTTCAATCACGTTGGAGTGATGCTCCCAGTTGTAGTCGTACAGATGCTCCAGCAGGACCTGCTTGGAAATGATGGAACGCGGCCGATGGCTCAGATACTCAAGCGCGCGATATTCGGTTGGCGATAGTTCCACCGGCTTGCCGCCGACAGTCACGCTCCGCTCCAGCGTGTCGATCACCAGGTCTGCCAGCTCAATTTTCGGATGGCTCACGCCCTTGCCCCGGCGGATCAGCGCCTTGGCCCGCGCCAGCATTTCTCCCAGGTCGAAGGGTTTTGGCAGATAGTCGTCGGCGCCGGCATTCAGCAGCTTCACGATCGAAGTCTTTTCCCCAACCGCGGTCAGCACCAGCACGGGAGCCGTCTGTCCTTTTGCCCGCATCGTCTTCAGCACCGCGAGGCCGTCCATGCCTGGCAGCATCAGGTCCAGCACGATCAGGTCGTAGTTCGCCTGCCGCCCAAGCTCCGCGCCATCCAGGCCCGTCCGCGCCACATCGACGGCCAAACCCGCGCTCTCGCGCAGGGCCTCCGCGATATTCCCCGCGACCCGGGCTTCGTCCTCAATCACAAGCGCGCGCATGCTGGGCAGCATCAGCCTTCGCCTCCATTGTGCACGAATTTGGGTCCGGGCGAGAGGGGCATTTTCCCCTGCCTGCCACAAAGGCCTCTTGCGCCCCTCGCTACAATAAATAAATGCGCCGCATCTATATGGACGCCAATGCCACCACGCCTCTGCTGCCCGAGGTGTTTGAGGCCATGCGGCCTTTCTTTATCGAGTCGTTCGGCAACGCCTCCTCAATCCATCATTTCGGCCAGCGCGCCCGCGCCGCCGTCGAGCAGGCGCGCGAGCAGGTGGCCGCGCTCCTCCACTGCCGTCCCGCCGAAATCGTCTTCACCTCCTGCGGCACCGAGAGCGACAATACCGCGATCTTCGGGATTCTCAAACCCGGCGACCACCTCATCACCACCTCCATTGAGCATCACGCCGTCCTGCACGCGGCGGAAAAGGCCGAGGCGCGGGGCGTGGCGGTGACAGTTTTGTCCGTTGGCCCCTCCGGCGTAATCGATCCCGCCGAAGTTCGAGCCGCCCTGAAGCCGAACACAAAACTGATCAGCATCATGATGGCCAACAATGAGACCGGAGTCGTCCAGCCTGTCGAAGCGATCGGAAAAATCGCGGCCGAGGCCGGCGTTACATTTCATACCGACGCTGTGCAGGCCGCCGGCAAAATCCCGATCGACGTTGCAGCCATCGGTTGTCACTTGCTCAGTATCTCCGGCCACAAGTTTCATGGGCCGCAGGGCATCGGCGTCCTCTACGTGCGGCGCGGAACCCATTTCGAGCCGCTCGTCTTCGGTGGATCGCACGAGCGCCAGCGCCGCGCCGGAACCGAAAACGTTCCCGGCATCGTCGGGCTCGGGAAAGCTGCGGAAATTGCCCTCGCCGCGATTACGGACGGCACCGACGAGCGCGTCGGCCATCTGCGGGATCGCCTGGAACAAGGTCTGCTGGCACGCGTCGACGAATGCGGCATCAACGGCGCCGATCGATCGCGGGTTCCCAACACCACCAACATCTACTTCGATCATCTCGAAGGCGAAGCGCTGGTCATCGCGCTCGACCTGAAGGGCCTTGCGTGTTCGGGCGGATCCGCGTGCAGTTCCGGTTCGCCGGAGCCGTCGCATGTGCTCAATTCGATGGGAATCTCACAAGCCCGCGCGCGCGCCAGCCTGCGCTTCAGTCTTTCACGGCTCACGACCGACGAAGACGTCGACGCGGCGCTGGATCTCGTTCCCGGTGCCGTCGCGCATCTGCGCGAACTCTCCCCGGTCTACAAAAAGCACCTCACCGAAGCTGCCGCCCAATAGAATTTCCTGTTCGCAAAATCATCCGAAGGAGCCAAATTGAAGCGGCGTAGCTTTTTCAGAATGGCGGCCGGCAGTGCCGGCATGCTGTGGACCAGTGGACTGGAGCGATCGCTCCAGGCACTCGCCCAGGGCCCAGCCTCGTCAGCCGTCCGTCGCGTCCTGGTGATGTTCAAGTGCCACTTTGACGCCGGATTCATCGACACCCAGACCGCCGTCGTCCACAAATACTTTTCGCAATATTTTCCGCAGGCCATCCGCGTCGCGCAGCAGTCTCGCGAACCCGGCCAGCATCGCTACGTGTGGACCACCGGC
>DASZYN010000045.1:0-2809 GCA_035545435.1 Acidobacteriaceae bacterium
GCGATCGTCTCCTTGGGCACATACCCAACGATCTGGTCCGCCACCTTGCCGCCCTTAAAGATCAGCAGCGCCGGAATCCCCCGGATCCCGTACCGCATCGGCGTCGCCTGGTTGTGGTCCACATCCATCTTCGCCACCTTCAGACGCCCGCTGTACTCGGTGGCCACTTCGTCCACAATCGGCGCCAGCGCCCGGCACGGTCCGCACCACGTTGCCCAAAAGTCAACCAGAACCGGCTGCTCCGACTGCAGCACCTCCTGGTCAAACGTCGCATCCGTCACTTCTGCGATCCCTAATGCTGCCATCTCTCTCGTTGTCCCTTCGGCGCGGTCGCGCGCCTCCTCAGTTTACTCGACCACAAATTAGATGCAGGGTGGATTCGCGGGACTCACGCCAGGCTGATACGGCACCGTTTCCAGTGCAAAAAGTTAAGGCGCCCGGATCCTTTAAGGAATCACGGACGCCGGAGCAGCCCTCCCCCAGAACTGCCCACAGATGCGAAAATAGGGCTTCAGATGCTTTTCGGCAAGCAATCTTCGGTAATTTTTGGTAATAGACTCAACGAGTTACGCTGGGACACAGAAATGCATTACTTTTGGGTCATATGCTCGGCAGCCGCTCCACACACCCATGCACCGGCCCCAGAAGCCTAAAACCGCACCGCCTCGTTCTCCAACTCCGCCACCAGCAACTCGACCTTCCCCAGTCCCTGCACCGCCTGAGCTGCCAGATTCTTCGCTTCCAAAGCCGCCTGTTGTGAATTAGTTAACAGGAGGACCCCAGGGCCAGCACCGCTCAGCGCAACCCCCGCAATTCCACCCCGTCCCGCCAGCGGAAGCAGCCGATCCAGCAGGGGACAAGCCTCGGCCCGATACGGCTGATGCAGCCGATCCCCCATCGCGACCGCCATCATCTCGGCCTTCCCCGTCGCAAACGCCGTCGTCAGCAGCCCCACCCGTTGCAGATTCTCCACGACATCCTTTCGTGTGTAAGCCTCGGGCAGGAACCCCCGCGAAGCATGCGTGCCCAGCGGCTCCTCCGGCATCGCGATCACCGCCCGCCACTCCCGCGGCGCCGCAATCGAAATCGCCCGCACCTGCCCGCCCTCCATCGCGCTCGCGACGAACCCTCCCAGCCAGCAAGCCGCCGCATTGTCCGGATGCCCCTCCAGCCGCGAAGCCTCCGCCAGCACCCGCTCCCCACTCCAGCCCAGCTCGCCAAAATGCGCTGCCAGCGCCACGCCGGCCAGCCGTACCGCCGCCGACGACCCGCAGCCCATCCCCAGCGGAATCTCGTTCCTCACCTGCAGCCGCAACGGCACAATCGGCCGCCCGTGCGCCGCCAGAGTTTCCCCGTAGGTCGACAGCAGCAGATTGTTCTCCGTCGCTCCGCAGATGTCCGCGTTGCGTCCCGTCGCTTCAATGGACATTTGCTCAGCCGGCTCCGCCTCCACTTCGAGGTAAAGCTTCAGAGCAAGCGCCAGCGCATCGAAACCCGGTCCCAGATTCGCCGACGTCGCCGGCAGCCGCAGCTTCATCGTCCGAACCGCTCCAGTTCGCTCAGCACCGCATCCACCGACGCCTCAATCCGCACCGCATTCCGCCGCGTCCCCGCCATCGCAGACGTCAGCTCCGCCGGCGCCTCCTTCGGCCACTCGCCACGGTGGTACTGGATCGTGTAGTCGGGATCCTTCAGCGTGTGTCCGGTCAGCAGCAGTACCACCGAATCCTCCGCGCCCACTTTCTCCTGCGCGATCAGCTTCTTCAGCCCCGCCAGCGTCACCGCCGATGCCGGCTCGCAGCCAATCCCCTCCGCTCCAATCTCCGCCTTCGCCAGCGCGATCTCCGCCTCGGAGACCTGCTCGACCCACCCGCCCGTCTCCTCGATCACGCGCACCGCCTTCTTCCACGATGCGGGATTGCCGATGCGAATCGCTGTCGCCCGCGTCTTCGCCTCTACCGGCTCCAGCTTCTTCCCGCCAAATTCGCTCATCGACCGCACCAGAGGATTGGCCCCTTCCGCCTGGATCACCGAAATCCTCGGCGTCTTTGCCGTCAGGCCCAGCTGCTTCATCTCCAGAAAGCCTTTGCCCAGCGCCGAACTATTTGCCAAATTTCCCCCCGGCACAATCAAATGATCCGGCACCTGCCAGTCCATCTGCTCCGCAACCTCAAACGCCGCGGTCTTCTGGCCCTCCAGCCGATAGGGATTCACCGAATTCAGTAGATAAACAGGCGCGCGTCGCAGCACCTCCATCAACACGCGCATGCATCCGTCGAAGTCCGTCTTCAGCTGCAGCGTCAACGCACCGTAATCCATGGCCTGCGCCAGCTTGCCCCACGCAATCTCTCCATCGGGCAGCAGCACCAGGCTCCGCATCCCGGCGCGCGCGGCATAGGCTGCCATCGATGCCGACGTGTTCCCCGTGGATGCGCAGGCCACCCACGTCGCTCCACTCTCTCGCGCCACAGAGATGGCCGTTGTCATGCCTGTGTCTTTGAACGAACCGGTGGGATTCATCCCCTGATGCTTGGCATGCAGCCGCGCCACCCCCAGCCGCTCGCCGGCTCGGCGCAGATCGTAGAGGGGCGTATTGCCCTCCGCAATCGAAACAATGCTCTTTTCCGAACCCAGAATCGGCAGCATCTCCCGGAAACGCCACACCCCACTGCGGTCGGCCATCTCCATCGACATGCGCCGTTCCTTCCACAACCAGCGCAGCGCGCTTGGGTTGGGCCGCGTCTGTTTTGGCCCCGTCCAGCTTGGATACACCACTTCGAACAGCTCGCCGCAGTCCGCGCAGCGGAAG
>DASZYN010000046.1:0-3790 GCA_035545435.1 Acidobacteriaceae bacterium
GTGGCCTGAATGGTTCCCGCGAATCCGTTCAGAGCCATAGCAGTGAGCGAAACTGCTTGCGCCGAACCGCCGGCAGTCAGAGTCAGGGTGGAAGCGCTGGCGCTGAGGGAGAAGTCGGGCTGCGGCTTTGGGGCGGCGCCGGAACTGGAGCCGCAACCGGCGACGAGCAGGGTCGCTGCACCGAGCAGGAGACCGGGCACTGCCACAGCAACAAAACGATGCATGCGAGCCCTCCCAGGGGGATGGTTTCGAAGAGCCGGCGAATTCTCCTAACGCTACTCCGGCGAACGATGGCCTGTCTTCAATATTTCCTGTTCGGAACCGGGAATTTCGAGCGCAGCGTCCCAACAAACCCCGGGAATTTCTTCGAGAGCGCCTTCGGTTCTGCGGGTGGTGAACACAGCGATCCAGCCGCGAGGAGCCAGGCGTTCGGCGGCAATTCTGCAGGCCGCGGGCATTTTGTCGACGGCCCGCAAGGTGATGCCGTCGAAGACTCGGCCCGGCTCCATCGCCTCGACGCGATCGGCCCAGACCTCGGCTTTAAGGCCGAGTGTGCGCACAGCCTCGCGTAGGAACGCGGCTTTTTTGTTCTGCGATTCAGCGAGTGTGACCGCGATGTCCGGGCGGCGGATCGCGATGGGGATGCCGGGGAATCCGCCGCCAGATCCGTAGTCGAGCAGGGTCTTTGTTCGATTCGGAATTTGCTGCGCCGCGAAGATCGATTCTGCGAAGTGCCGCCGGATGATTTCTTCCGGTTGCCGCACTGCCGTCAGGTTGATGCGTGCATTCCAGCGGAGCAGCAGAGCGAGAAAGGTCTCCAGCTGGGCGACGCTGGGTGAGTCAAGGCCCAGAGCCTTGAGCGCAGACTGATGCTCATCCCGCTGATTCATGGTTGGTCGGTTCAGGCGCGAAAGTCTAGTCCGCGACGGACTCGCGAATCATGCGCGGCTCCCACTCCGCGGCCGCATCGACGAAGCACTGGAAGAGGCACTGGGCGGCTTTGCTTTCTTCAAGCAGGCGCTCCGGATGCCACTGCACGCCCACCAGAAACTGGTCGCCATGGACCTCAGCGGCTTCGACCACGCCATCGTCCGGAGACCATGCCGATTTGATGAGCCCGTCGCCCAGAATGCCAATCGCCTGATGGTGGCTGCTGTTGACCATCATGGTGTTGCGAGAGCCGAGACCGAGAATGCGACGCAGACGAGAGCGCGTGTCGAACTCGACCGGGTGCGCTTCCGTGACGGTTTTGCCGGCGGCGTGATTCACGGCGGTCTTCAGATGCTGGACCAGTGTGCCGCCGCGCCAGACATTGAGCGCCTGGAACCCGTAACAGATTCCGAGCAGCGGCTTGTACAGATTCGAGGCATCCTGTAACAGCAGCTCGTCGACGGCTTCGCGGGCGTGGTCGGCGGCCGCGCAGTCAGGGTCGGCTTCTTCGCCATACTTCTGTGGATTCACATCGGCGGGGCTGCCGGGAAGCAGCACGCCTTCACAGGAGGCCACCAGCTGCGCCACTTTTGCGGGCGAATCGCGCAACGGCACCTTCACCGGCTCGCCGCCGGCGAACTCCACCGCGCGTGCATATTGAGGCCACGATCGCTCGCTGTATTCGCGATCGGCAAAGTTGGGTTCCGGAATCGCAATGCGTGGTGCTTTCATTGTCTGCGCGCCTCCTCGGTGGCTTGCACGTCCCGAGCGATGCCAACCGCTTCCAGATGCCCAACGCCTGCGGCGCCCTCCCCGTTTACCGGCGGCGCTGCGGCTCTTTTCTGCCAGGAGTGCTCATCATACAGCGCAGCGACGCGTTGCTCCAGTCGCGTTGTCAACTCGTTTACCTGTTTGGTGGTCAGCCCCTGAGTTTCAATCGGCTCGCCGATGGCGAGGGTCACCGGAACCTTGTGAATGGTGTGGGTGTGGATCGGAAGCAGCTCATGCGTTCCGATCAGGGCCATAGGAACGATGGGAAGCTGGGCGTGGATGGCCATGAAGGCGGGACCGTTCATGAATTTTGCCATCTTGCCGTCCGGAGTGCGGCCGCCTTCGGGAAAAATAAAGAGCGGCATCCCGCTCTTAAGCGTGCGCACGGCGCCGATGAGGCTGGATATGGAGGCGCGCGGATTCGAGACGTCGACCGGGACCTGTCCGGAGCGGTTCAGCCACCACCCGATGAAAGGCAGCTTCCACAGATCGTGGCGGGCCACAATGCGGAACTGGAAGGGCAGCGAACTGAAGATCACCGGCGTATCCATATAGGACAGGTGATTGCAGATGTAAACAGCGGGCCGCCCCACGGCGTGCTCGCGACCGCAGACCGTAACGCGGCTGCCGCTGATCAACACGCTGACGCGAGCCCAGGTCTGCGCAATGCGATGTTGCCAGTAACCGCGTTTCTCAAAAAGCGATGCCAGAACCGCGAGGCTGGCGAAGAACGCGGTAACGACCACGAACGTGGGGAAGAGAAAAACGTTGCTGATGAATCGCTCGTGCAGTGGCAGCGGATTCGGCCTGGGCGCCGTGGGGACCGTGGGCTTCATTGCGCCGATCCCTTTGTGTGCGGGTGGAGGAGAGGCCGAATTTCGCCAACCAGGTAGACAGAGCCGGCGATGACCACCACGCCCTCCGCGCCGGCCTCGCGCCAGGCGAGTTCCAGAGCCTCCTTGCCATCGCGGGCTGCGATGGCGGGAACCCCGCACTTTTCGGCAGCGCGCAGCAGGTCGGCGGGATCGGCCGATCGCGGAGATGGCACCGGCACAGCGATCACTTGATCGAAGAGCGGGAAGAGGATCTGGGCCATCTCTTCCCAGGCTTTATCGCGCATGCAACCAAAGGCCAATACGGAGCGGAGAGCACAGAGCTCAGGGCGCAGCGCCGAAAGTGCTGCCCGAAGAGCCCAGGCCCCCGCGGGGTTGTGGGCGACGTCGAGAATTACCGGCGCTTTGCCGGGAATTTGGAACTGCTCCAGGCGGCCGGGCCAGCTTGTAAGACGGATGCCGTCTTCGATAGCCGCCGGCGTGATCTTGTATCCGTGATCGTTACGTAATTCGACAGCCGTGGCAATCGCCAGCGCGATATTGCGCTGCTGATGCACTCCTGCAAGCGGCGAGTCGATCGTGATGGGCTGGTCCAGAACCTGAAGAATGTACTGGTTCCGCGTCGGACCCGAGCCCTGAACGCTGAACGCTGAATGCTGAATGCTCGGGATATAGTCGGCGGCGCTGACACCGCGGACGTTCAGGCCCATCGCAACTTCGCCGATGGCCTGGTTGGCCTCCGGGTGCTGCGGCAGCGTAACCAGCACGCCGTTTGGGCGCAGGATGCCGGCCTTCTCGCGTGCGATCTCCGTGATGGTGTTGCCGAGCCACTCCATGTGATCGAGCGAGATATCGGTGATGACGGAGAGCAGCGGCTCGACGACGTTGGTCGCGTCGAGACGGCCACCCATGCCCACTTCGAGCACCGCGAGATCGACCTGCGCCTCGGCGAAGGCTTCGAAGGCCACAGCGGTCAGGGATTCGAAGTAGCTGGGATGAGCCGGGAGCCGGCCCTCGGCCACCAGGCGATTGGCACAATCATCCACCCGAAAGTAGAGCCGGGCAAAGTCTTCATCGCTGATGGGTGAGCCGTTGATACGGATGCGCTCGTTGACCCGCTCCAGATGCGGCGAGGTGTAGAGGCCGACGCGATAGCCGGCACTGCGCAGAATCGCGGACAGGGTCGCGGCGGTGGAACCTTTGCCGTTGGTGCCGGCAATCAGAACGGAGCGGAAGCGCTGTTCGGGATGGCCGAG
>DASZYN010000047.1:0-2322 GCA_035545435.1 Acidobacteriaceae bacterium
CTGGTTCGCCTCGGTAATACGGCCCTTGAGATCGGTACGGGAGTAGATGAAGACCCCTTCGGGGAGCAGCGTTTCAACGCTGGTGGTATGAACCTTGATAGTCGACGCAGCCATGACAGCCCTCGACGTCTGCATCGGCAGGAACGGGGCGGACTTGAGGGCGCGGGGGGGAGGCACGGGTGCCGCGGCCGGCGTTCTCCCGGTCCCTGACCGTTCCAACTTCCCTCGGCGTCTGAAGCCGCTCGCAATCGAAGCGATTTTTCGGCACGGCTGAAAGAGCTTGCAGAAAAAGTCGAGAGGGCGGAAGTGGGGACGGGGTTTTTCCCAAAACGGACCAGGGCGGTACCCCTGGATGGGTAATTTGGAATCGAAGAATATGTAACAACTGTTGTTACATATTCTTCAGGGCACGACCGGCACACGCCTCTATGACGGCTGGCCGCGGAAGAGAAAGACCAGCTCGATGAGCAGGATCAGGACCACGATGACCTCGAGGAAGAAGCCGCGGCTCTGGTTGAACTGCTCGACCATGTAGTCGTAAAGCTCTTCGGCGGTACGGAGCTTTTGGGTGACCAGGTTTTTGTAGTCGGGGACGCCGACTTTGGCGGCGGCGAGTCGATAGAGGCGGGCGGCGTACATGTCACTGAGGAACTTGATGGCGTTGTCGGCGTGCTCGGTGAGTTCGGAGACTTCGAGCAGAACGGTATGGAGGCTGTTGGCCGAGCGGGACATGCGCCAGCGGGCCAGGCGGCCACGTTTTTGCTCCAGGGTGTCGTAGACGCTGTCGAGGACGCCGGTGAGCAGCTCGTCGTAGTGGCGAAACTCGAGGAGCTGGGAGTTGGCGTATTCGAGGAGCTGAATGGCGGTTTCGGCGCCAGCGGCTGTGTCATAAAGAAAGGCCGCGTTCCATCCAATGACCGCTACATCGCTCGCGTAATAGGAGATTTGGGAGTTGAGGACCTCGGCGCACTCGCCGTCGGAGAGGGGTTGGGGATCGCCGCGAACGACCTGAGCGATCTGGCGGCCGGAGGTTCGGACGAGTTCGGCGGCGGAGGGCTGGTCAGGGGCCTCGCGGGCGACCTCACGAATATGGAAGATGAAGTAGTCCTCGCTGAGCCAGCGGGAGTAGGGCTTGACGAGGGTCGAGGAGGCACGCTCGAGGCGCTGGCGGAGGATGGGCTCAACGCGGGAGGCAAAAGCGATGTCCCAAACCCAGCGGCTGGCGAGGCGGATGAGGTCGTCCCAGTCGCCGGCGAAGGGGATTTCGAAGAGAAGGCTGACGACGCCGTAGTCGTAGTACTTGATCTCGCCAGCGAGGTTTTCGCCGGAATCGAGAACGAGAGGATCGGCGGCAACGACGACTGGGGGGCGTTCGTACCGGACATAGGCTGGCCCGGCGTGCTTGAGGTTGGGTTTTTGGACGGTACGGCTGTTGATGATTTGCTGGAGTTGATCGAGGCGGATTTCCTCGCAAATATCAAACTGGATAAGGACGCGGACGGACCCAATGAGGCGCGCCGCTGGGGCGACGGGTTCAAGGTTCGGGATGGAGGAGACCTGGGCCATCGGACACGCAGGGAGGGGCAAGGAACTGCTGTCGTTATACGCTGAGCGGGGTTTGGGGCGAAAGCCAGTGTTCCACGTGGAACACGTGCAGGGTGAAGGTGCAGCCGAAAGCGAACAGCCGGTAGTGTTCCACGTGGAACATGGACCGGCCATCAAGGCGCAGTTGGGTTACGCCGGAATGCTTCGCAGGGCGGGACTTTTCGCCGGGTGCGTACCGTGTTTTCCACGCAGGCCTCAAGAGGTGCAACCCTTTGAGCTAAATTCCACCCAGCCGCTATCTTGCGGTGTTGACTGGAGTTACAACAGGCTCCTGCCGGGCGATCTGGCGAACTTCCACAAATGCAGCCCCGTTTCGCACAGGGGACCTGCATTGCGGTGAAGGCGTCTGACCGGTACCCTTTTCTGGTCATGGGGAAAGTCCTCGCAGTCGTGAATCAGAAAGGCGGGGTGGGCAAGACGACCACCGCCATTAATTTGTCAGCCGCACTGGCCCTCGAAGGGCTGCGGGTATTGTTGGTGGACTGCGATCCTCAGGCCAATTCCAGCGGGGGATTTGGGGTAGCGCGGGACGCCGATCGGCGGTCTTCGTACGACGTTTTGATGGGGGATGCGGGAATTGCCGAGGTGGCGCTCCGGACCGAGATCGATACGCTGAAGCTGGTTCCCTCGCATAAGAACCTGACAGGCGCGAATGTCGAGCTGATTCAGATGGATCGGCGGGCGTTCAAGCTGAAGGATGCGATCGATAAGGTTCGC
>DASZYN010000048.1:0-15388 GCA_035545435.1 Acidobacteriaceae bacterium
CGGATCGAGATTCGGCCGCACTCCGGCCAGGGAGAGGAAGTCGACGGTTTCCATCCGAAGGGCGGCGCGGTTCTTCACCGTCTTGACCTGAGCGCTCCGGCCGATCAGCTGTTTCGCAGTTTTCACAAGGACTGCATCCAGCGCAAGGTTCGCCGTGCCGAGCGCGAGAACCTCGCGTACGAGGAGGGAAGCTCCGAGGCGCAGATCCTGGATTTCTACCGCCTGATGACGATGACGCGCCGGCGTCACGGACTGCCGCCTCAGCCACTGCAGTGGTTCCGGGAACTGGTGGCCGCATTCGGACCGAACCTGAAAATCCGGATCGCGCGCAAGGACGGTGCCGCGGTGGCGAGCATCATCACGCTGTCTCACCGGCAAACGATGGTCTACAAATACGGCTGCAGCGATGCCTCAGCGAACAAGTACGGGGGCACGCCGATGCTGTTCTGGCAGACCATTCAGGATGCCAAAAGCAACGGCCAGACCGAACTGGATATGGGACGCTCCGACCTCGAGGACCCGGGTCTGAGTGTTTTTAAGGAGCACTGGGGAAGCATCCCCACGCCCCTGACGTACTGGAAGTTTCCCGCAGAAGCTGGGAGAACGAGGCCCCAGTGGCAAAAATCACTGGCCAACCGCGTGATTGAGTCCAGTCCGGATCGTCTGCTGCAACTTGCGGGGAATGTTCTCTACCGGCACATGGGCTGAAGCTATTATGGCCGGAAAAATAACGCTTCCTTCACCTGACCGCTCCTGATTCCTATGCTTACCAGACTGTACTATCTTGTAAAACCAATTCTGCCCTGGCGTCTTCGTGTGTCGATGCGTCGCTGGCGTGCCGAGCGCCGGCGCCGGCAATATGCGGATGTGTGGCCCATCGATCCCGGATCCGATGCGGTTCCTCCGCGCTGGCCGGGCTGGCCGGACGGCAAACGTTTCGGGCTGGTGCTGACCCACGACGTGGAAGGGAAAAAGGGCTACGACCGCGTTCCGCGCCTGGTGGAACTGACGCAGAAGTACGGTTTTCGAGCCAGCTTCAATTTCGTTCCGCACGGCGAATATGAGGTGACGCCGGCGATGCTGCAGCTGCTGGAAAACGCGGGCTTCGAGGCCGGCGTTCACGGACTGCAGCATGACGGAAAGCTGTACCAGTCTCCGAAGAAATTCGCGGCCAAGGCGGCGCAGATTCGGGAAATCCTGCACCAGTGGGGCGCGGTGGGTTTCCGCTCGCCGCTCATGCAGCACCGTCTGGGGTGGATGCACGAGCTGGGATGCGAGTACGACTGTTCGACCTTCGATGTCGATCCGTTTGAACCGGAGTCCGATGGGATGGGCACGATCTTTCCTTTCTGGGTACAGGCTCCGGGTAGTGAAGGTTTTGTGGAGTTGCCCTACACGCTCGTTCAGGACTTCAACCTTTTCAAGGTCCTGGGAGAATCGAGCATCGATATCTGGAAAAAGAAACTGGACTGGGTTGCCGAACATGGAGGCATGGCTCTTTTGAATACACATCCTGACTACATGACGATGGACGGGTCACCGGATCGGGACGAGTATCCCGTCGCTCGTTACGAAGAATTTCTGCGCTACGCGCGCGACAAGCATGGCGACCAGTGCTGGCACGCACTGCCTCGGGAGGTCTCCCGCCACTATTGCGATAACGTGCCGGCTGAATCCCGCAATACGCGCCGCCGGATCTGCATGGTGGCCTACTCGGGATATGAAACCGATGGCCGGATTCGCCGCTATGCCGAAGCCCTGGCTCGGCGCGGAGACATGGTCCACGTAATTGCGCTCGACGGGCTCAGCAGCGGGAAGAAAGTCACCACGCTGAACGGGGTCACGATCTATCACGTTCAGCGCCGCGATCATAACGAATCGGGCCAGTGGAGCTATGTTTTCCGGATGGTGCGGTTCCTGTTCCGGTCAGCTGCGGTTCTCACCCGGCTGCACGCGCGCAACCGCTACGACGTGGTGCATATCCACAACATGCCGGATTTCCTGGTTTTTGCGGCCTGGTACCCCAAGATGACCGGCGCGCGGCTGATCCTCGATATTCACGATGTTGTTCCGGAACTTTTTGCCAACAAGTTCGCAACAGGATTGAAGAAGGTCTATGTTGCCGGCCTGCGTGTCGTGGAGAAGTTGAGCTGTCACTTCGTCGACCACGTGATTATCTCCAATCACCTGTGGGTAGAGAAGCTGCTGGGGCGCTCCGCCCGCCCCGGTCAATGCTCGGTGGTGGTCAATCTTCCCGACCCGGAAGTGTTTTACCGCCGGCAGCGCACCCGCCAGGATGACCGGTATATCGTGATTTTCCCGGGTACGTTCCAGTGGCATCAGGGCCTGGATATCGGTATCAGAGCCTTCGCCGAATTAAGGAAGAGGATGCCGAACGCCGAATTTCATCTGTACGGCGCGCAGCACGAAAAGCTCATGAACTGGCTCAAGGGCATTGCGCAGGAGCTTGGGCTGGAAGACTCGGTGAAGTTCTGCGGGATTGCGGCACTGGACAGGATTCCCGAGATCATCGCCAATGCAGACCTCGGCGTCGTGCCGAAGCGCGCGGACTCCTTTGGCAATGAGGCGTACAGCACCAAGATCATGGAATTCATGTCGCAGGGAATTCCGGTCGTGGTATCGCGGACCAAAATCGACAGCTATTACTTCGATGACGAGACGGTCCGGTTCTTCCCTTCGGGAGACAGTGCGGCCATGGCTGAAGCGATGTACGAGGTTGCACAAAATCCGACGCTGCGCGATTCGCTGGTGCGGCGCGGCCTTGAATACGTAGAGCTGCACGGCTGGGATCGGACCAAGCAGCAGTATTTCGATCTGATCGACGGGCTCTCTACTCAAAAATTTGATGCATATGACCTGAAGCGGGGCGTAACTCCCGTAGTCGAAGGCTGAAAACTTTGGATTCCATTACCCACATTTCTGCAACAAAAATGGGCCTCGATCGCGCTGTGCACGCTGCGTCATCTCTGGATTTGATGTCTTCCGGGACGACGATCGTGGAGGTGGATCCGTGGAAGGATCCACGTTGGGAGAATTTTGTCGTCCGGCATCCGGACGCCACGATTTATCACCATCCAGCGTGGCTCAAGGTGCTGGAGCGCGAGTATCGGCAGCGATCGCTTTTTCTGGCCTGCCAGGATCGCGACGGAACGATGCAGGGAGTGTTTCCGTTGCTCTACACGCGCGGACTTCCTTTCAGCCGCGGTCCGCTGACCGGACCAAGGCTTTCGTCATTGCCGCGCACTCCGCTGGCCGGGCCACTTGCTGTCGATCATGCGGTTCGATGCGCACTGGTACGCGAAGCTTTGCAGCGCGCAACCCAGCATTCCGTTCGTCTGCAGATCAAGCTGGAGACGGAACAGCTGAATGGCGGCATTGAGGGAATCGTCAGAAAGGCATGGCGCGAGAGCTATATCGTTCCTCTTGCCGGAAAGCCTGGCCAGCCCTACCACATTCCCGGGAGCCAGAATCGCTCCAGCATCAAAAGGTCGATCAACAAAGCCATTGCGAACGGCGTACGAACGCGCCCCGCGGAGACAGAAGACGATCTGCGCGTGTGGTACCGTCTCTATCTCGAGACGATGCGCCGGAACTTTGTGCCGGCACGGCCCTACCGGTTCTTCCTTGGGCTGTGGGAACTGATGCGAGGGAGTGGGATGATGCGTTTGCTTCTGGCTGAACAGCAAACGCCGGAAGGCGCTCGTATCATCGGCGGTCACTTATTCTTTGCGTTTGGCTCGACCGTGACTTATGCATTTGGCGCATCGCGCTCGGCGGATTTCGGAGTTCGTCCCAACGACATTATCATGGGCCAGGCCATCAACGACGCGAGTGAAGCCGGCTACAAGTTTGTGGATCTGGGCGAGGTGCCGGATGGCGATAACGATCTGGCCCGATTCAAGAGTAAGTGGGGAGCGGAGCCGGTGCGTTTGTATCGCTATTACTTTCCCGACTTTCCGGACTCAGACCACTCGTCGGACAAAGCTTACGGTAACGCATTCATATTCGCCAGGAAGGTCTGGAATCATTTGCCGCTGGGACTGACGTCGTGGCTGGGAGACCGGATTTACACTTACCTTTGAGCGCGTGGGGAAGTTGCCCACCGATCCGGAGGGAAATGCATCGCTGAAAGGAAACCGCCAGTCCTCATCGTCCGCGGAGAATATGGAAGTGCAATCGTCGCCTGAAAAAGCTCCGGAAATCGAGAGCGGCGCCAGGCCGCTTTCGGCACAACCGGCGCACCGGTTTACGCGACGTTCGTTCCTGACGCTTGCGGCTTCCTCTCTTGGCGGGCTTGCGGTCTATTCCGGAGAAATTGCACGTCACCACTTGACGGTCGAGAATTATACGGTCCGTCTTCCCCGCCTGCCCGATTCGTTCCGGGGCATGCGGATCGCGCAGATCTCCGACATTCACTACTTCGAGTGGACCGAGAGCTTCTACCTCCGGCAGGTGGTGGACCACGTCAACGCCCTCAAGCCGGACCTGGTTGTGTTGACCGGAGATTTCGTGACCTACGGGCCGGTGCGCTGGCCGAGCCAGGACGCGCACAAGAGATTCGCGCTCCGGCACATGCCGGAATGCGCTTCGATCCTGAGCGGCCTGCGCTGCCCACTTCGTTATGCGACGCTCGGCAACCACGACATGATGGTCGGCGGCCGATATGTGTACGGCGATCTGGTGAACCAGGGGCTGCCGGTTCTCAGGAACAGCGCTGTACCGCTGGAGAGGGATGGCCAGCGTCTTTGGCTGGCAGGTTTGGGCAGCGCGTGCGCAAGAGATGCGGATCCGGAGCGCGCGTTTCCGGCCAGTTCTGTTCGCGACCGGGAAGCGATGATCGTTCTCGCGCACGAACCCGACATTTTGCCCGAGATTGCCAAATACAATGCCGACCTGATGCTGGCCGGCCACACCCATGGCGGGCAGCTGTGCATTCCCTTCCTGCGGCCCGCCTACCTGCCTGAGTACGGGAAGAAATATGTGCGGGGCTGGTTCCGCAGCGGTTCCACTCAACTCTACGTGAATCGCGGCGTCGGTACGATCGGGGTTCCGCTGCGCGTGAACTGCCCGCCCGAGATCACTCTGCTGACGCTGGCCTGAATCCCGCAGGCGGTCAGAATTCCAATCCCACCGAGCAGAAGTCCAGCAACTCTTCGAGTTACCTTTTGCCGGAGGTCTGATGACCTGGGACAGCTAACGATTGGGTCATTTTTCCGGAAATGCGAGGAAACGCCAGCCATCGACGATACAGGACGAGTGCAAAAAACGTAACTCTCCAAGGAAATCCGATTGTGAACCAATGGGGGATTGTTGGGAATCTGGCCCCCCGGGTAGAACAATTGTGCGGGTGTAGTTTAACTGGCAGAATTGGGGCCGTCCAGGTCTCAGGTAGGGGTTCGACTCCCTTCGCCCGCTCCATATTCGAATCGCACCCTCCGGTTCACGACACAGGCCGGCGTTGGTTATCGAGGTCTCACGGAAAGACCGCGATCGAATTCCCCGGTTCTGTACGCGAGATTGGGCCAGAATGGCAAATTCTGTCTTGGCGATTTCCTCAGATTTACACAGGGCGGCTAAGGCCGCTGAGTCGAAAGGACTCACGCATTCCGATGGGCGAATCCCGGTGCTGGACGGAATCCGAGGTATCGCGATCCTTCTCGTAATGACCTTCCATTTCTGGATTGTTGGGATTGCGGGTAACTCGACTTCTTCATCCATTTCCACGGGCGCTTTTTCCTGGGAACACATTTATAACTACGCAGCGGGAATGGGCTGGCTTGGTGTCGATTTATTTTTTGTACTGTCGGGTTTTTTGATTACGGGTATTCTCTTGGACTCGCGAGAGTCTCCACGCTACTTCCGGGTGTTTTATGGCCGGAGGACGGTTCGAATCTTTCCGCTGTATTACGCCGCTTTAACCGTCTTCTTTCTCCTTGGCCCGTTTGTGATGGCCCATGTCTATCGTCCCGCACTGGCAGAGATGCAGAGCGGCGGAACGGTAAAACTGTTTGCGTGGACCTATCTTCTGAACTGGTACGAAGGCTTCAGGGGATGGAGCGCGGTGGCACATCCGCTCCAGCATTTCTGGTCGCTGTCCGTTGAAGAGCAGTTCTATCTCATTTGGCCATTCCTGGTTTTAAAGCTGGCGCGGCGGCGGCTGATGGGCGTGTGCGTCGGCCTGATGGGGGCTGCACTTACTCTGCGAGCCATCCTGTACTGGCTGCATTTGCCGTTCGCAGCTTACCTGTGGACGATTTGCCGGGCGGATTCGCTCGCGATGGGCGCTATCGTGGCGTTGGCTGCCCGCGATGCCGGCGATTGGGACCTGTTTCTGAAGTGGGCGCGACGCCTGGCGGTGCCATTACTCGCCGCTCTCGTGCTGGGAAGAATTTTCAATCCCCGGTGCACGGTCGGTCCGGGAGACACACCCACACTTTTCATGAACACGTTCGAGCTGACCCTGGCCGGACTGTTCTTCGGGGTGTGGATTGGGCTGGCTGTAGCATCGCATAACGGGAATCCGGCTCATCGTTTTCTGGCCTCGCCCTTTCTGCGGTTCTTCGGAAAATACAGCTATTGTCTGTACATTTGTCACCTGCCCATCATCGTGGTGCTGGCACGGGCAGGACTGAACTCGGCTCATCTGGCCGGCAAGCTGCACAGCCAGTTGCTGGCGGTTCTCGCAGTCGACGGTATCGCGCTCGCCGTTTCGACTATGATCGCTTATGCAAGCTGGCACCTTTACGAAAAACAGTGGCTCAAGCTAAAAAATCTCCACGGCATGCAACGCGAACAGTTGCTCCCGGCACAATTGGCGGTACAAGACCGATGATGGATTGCACCGCTTCCCGTACGGCTCCTGAAATTCAAATCCAGTTCATTCGGCAGCGCTGCGAATCTCCCTGCCTGTTCAGAGGGGAAGGATATTGAAGTGTCAGAGCCACTTTTCAGCATCGTAATTGCCTGCTACAACCACGAGAGGTTCATACGGGACGCCGTCGAGTCGGCGCTGCGGCAGAACGCGAGCAGGGAAGTCATCGTTGTCGATGATGCTTCCGCGGACGGATCGGCCGAAGTGGTCCGGTCGTTTGGCGCCTCGGTCACCTTCGAAAGGCTTTCCGTCAATCGCGGCGCGGCTGCGGCACGCAATCATGGGGCCTCGGTGGCGAAAGGGAAGTACCTGATCTTCCTCGATGGCGACGATGCTTTGACGCCGTGGACGCTGAAAGTGTACGGCCGAGTCATTGAAGAGCGCGGCGCGAAGCTCATTCTAGGCCGATCCTCACTTTTTTACGGTGACCTTCCTGCCACCGCGGAGGCTCCGGGTAAAATTCGCTTCGTCGACTATGCGACGTTTTTCGACAAGGACCGCCCCTGGGTCTATAACACCAGTTCCCTGGTTGTTGAACGCGAAGCGTTTCAGCAGGCCGGCGGATGGTCGGAGGCTATTTTCTATCAGGACATTCAGGACCTTCTGAATAAGCTCTGCATTGCGGGCAAAACCAGTATGGTGCTGGCGCCGGACACGGTGTTTTACAGAATGCATTCGACGAACGCCGTTCGCCAGGTCACGCCTTTCATCGAGGGGATCAATACTTTGCTGGCAAAAGCCAGACGAGGGATCTATCCTGGTGATCGCGCCGTACAAAAGAAGCGCGCGGTCTGGTTTGGCGGCCTGATCTTCTATTGGGCGAAAGAAGGATTACGGAACGGACATCTGCGTGACGGACTGAAGTTGCTGTTCTTCAACTGGTGGATGGTTCTGCTTGCGGTCATACGGCGGGTGATTGCGCGGATCGGCGGTCGAAGGCCAATCGAGGTATTGACGCTGGAGCCTAATTTCACGGAGAATTCTGTCGGTTCGGCGCATGCGCGCACCGTCACGGAACATCCCTGAAGGACAGGTATACACCCGCGAATCAGAGCTCAGTCGAAGCGCGGGCATCATAAGGGAGAAAGCATGAATATCGGAATTATTGGCTGCGGGTTTACCGCGGATCATTATTTGTTCTGTCTTCAGTGGCATCCGGAGTTGAAAGTCGTCGGAGCAACCGACCGGGATCCGGAGCGGGCATCGAAATTCTGCAATCTCCACAAGGTGAAGCTTTATCCGACGCTGGAGGACATGTTGTCGGACGGCAGCATCGACATGGTCCTGAACCTGACGAATTCCAGCAGTCATTACGAAACCTCCAAAGCCTGTCTGAATGCCGGCAAACATCTGTTCACTGAGAAACCTCTCGCAACGGATTTTTCCCAGGCGAAGGAACTCGTAGAACTCGCTGACGCCAAGGGCGTCTATTTTTCCGCTGCCCCGTGTAACTTGCTGGGTGAGACTGCGCAGACTCTGTGGAAAGCTCTGCGCAACAAGGAAATTGGGGATGTTCGCCTGGTCCTGGCGGAACTGGATGACGGTCCCTTCCATCTGGCGGCGCCTCACACATGGCAATCGGAATCCGGCGCGCCCTACGACTATCGCGAAGAGTTCAAGATGGGCGTGACGGTAGAACATTCGGCCTATTACCTGGGCCTGTTTGCCGCGTTCTTTGGACCAGCCAGGACGGTTACTCCATTCTCGGCAGTGCTGTGGCCCGAACGAAGAATCTCGTCTGACGAGACGCTGCAGCTGACGACGCCGGACTTTTCAGTTGCCTGTATCACGTTTGAGTCGGGCGTGGTGGCACGGTTGACGTGCAGCCTGGTGGCGCCGTTCAACCACGTCCTGAAAATCACGGGCGATACGGGCGTGATCACGGTGAACGAAGTGTGGAACTACACGGCAAAGGTGTATGTCGATAAGTACACTTCGATGAGATATCGGGCGGAACGGTACTCGATCACCAAGGAGCATCCGGTCATTGCGAACATGGTTGGAAACCACAAGGTTTATCCGCCGGTGAGAAAAGCGAACCTGAAAAAGCGCTATGCCCGGTACCACATGGATTATGGGCGGGGTATCGCCGATCTGGCGCTGGCCATCCAGCAGCAGCGGCCGCCTCGGATTCCAGCGGACTTTTGTCTGCACCTTACGGAACTGGGCCTGGCGATCCAGAAAGCAGAGCCGGGACCTTATCAGGTGAAGACTACCTTCAAGCCATTACAGCCGCTGGATGAAGCCGGCCTGAACGAGCTAATCCCGGCCAAGTGGTAGGAGCGGAAGCTGGCGCGACGGCGTTCTTCTGACGACCGTCGCGCATGCAACGAAAGAATCCAACTTAGGGCTCACGATGTGTCTCTGGTGGCAAGCGCTGCCGGCGTCCGGGGATGCCCGGATAACAAAAGATCTGGATCGAAGAGGACTGATAGCTATGAACGCCACTGATGCCAACGGAACCATCCTTGTAACTGGAGGCGCTGGATTCATTGGTTCCAATTTTGTGCTGCAGTGGATTGAGGCGGGGGGGCGCGCAGTCAACCTTGATCTTCAAACCTATGCCGGCAATCCTGAGAATCTCGCGTCAATAGAGGACAACCCGAGCCATACTCTGGTGCGGGGAGACATCTGCGACGCCTCACTGGTGAGCTCTCTGCTTCGGGAACACAAGCCCCGAGCGATCGTACACTTCGCGGCAGAGAGTCACGTCGATCGATCCATTGCCTCGCCGGGCGAGTTCATTCGAACGAATGTGGAAGGCACTTTCAGGCTGCTGCAGGAATCCAGGGTGTACTGGTCGGAGCTTCCGGAGAACGAGCGGGCCGGGTTTCGCTTCCTGCACGTCTCGACCGACGAAGTGTATGGAACGCTGGGCATGGATGATCCTGCTTTCAGCGAGAGCACGCCGTATGCGCCCAACAGTCCCTATGCAGCATCGAAGGCGGCATCCGATCATCTGGTGCGGGCCTACTTTCATACCTATGGTCTGCCGACGGTAACCACGAATTGCTCGAATAACTACGGACCTTTTCAGTTTCCGGAGAAACTCATTCCGCTTATTATTCTGAACGCTTTGGAGGGGAAGCCTCTTCCGGTTTATGGTGACGGTCAGAATGTGCGGGACTGGCTGTTTGTTGGCGATCATTGCACGGCGATCAGGACGGTGCTGGCGAAAGGAAAGCCCGGAGAGACCTACAATGTCGGCGGGAACAGCGAACGAGCCAATCTGGACGTTGTGACCGAGATCTGCAACCTGCTCGACGAACTGCGCCCTAATCCCGCTTTGGGGGCGCGAACGAATCTGATTCGATTTGTCGCGGACCGGCCTGGCCACGATCGCCGGTATGCGATTGATGCGCGCAAGATTCAGCGCGAACTGGGGTGGACGCCCACTGTAACGTTCGAAGAAGGATTACGGCGGACCGTTCAGTGGTACCTCAACAACAAGACGTGGATTGAGAATGTCCAGACCGGCGCCTATCGGGAATGGATCCGGGGCAACTACGAGGCGAGGTTGGCGCGATGAAAGGAATTATCCTGGCCGGAGGTTCCGGCACCCGCCTCCATCCGGTTACACATGTCATTTCGAAGCAGCTTCTTCCTGTCTACGACAAGCCGATGATTTACTACCCGCTGAGCACTTTGATGCTCGCGGGGATTCGCGACGTCCTTCTGATCTCAACTCCGCAGGATACGGCGCGCTTTACTGAATTGTTAGGAGATGGGCGGAAGTGGGGCATCAATATCAGCTATGCTGTTCAGCCCAGCCCCGACGGTCTCGCTCAGGCATTTCTGATTGGGCGTGAGTTTATTGGTCAGTCTCCGAGCGCGCTGGTGTTAGGGGACAACATCTTCTACGGGCAGTCGTTCTCCTCGCAACTCCAAAGCGCGGCGGCATTGAAGAGCGGCGCTCTGGTGTTTGCGTACCGTGTGCATGATCCGGAGCGCTACGGCGTGGTGGAGTTCGATCCGGCCGGGCATGCAGTGAGCATTGAAGAGAAACCGGCAAACCCACGATCGCACTATGCGGTCACCGGTCTCTATTTTTACGACAATGACGTTGTGTCGCTGGCGTCGTCGCTGAAGCCATCTGCACGCGGAGAGCTGGAAATCACCGACCTAAACCGGCTGTATCTGGAAGCGGGAAAGCTGAAAGTGGTGGTGATGAGCCGTGGTATGGCGTGGCTGGATACGGGCACGCACGAGTCGCTCTTTGATGCAGGATCGTTTGTGCAGACGATCCAGCAGCGGCAGGGGCTGAAGATTGCCTGCCCCGAAGAGATTGCCTATCGTCTTGGGTATATCGGCAACGAAGACCTCGAAGCATTGGCGGGGCCGATTCGCAAGAGCTCGTACGGCCAATACCTGCTCGAGCTTTGCCGGGAACCGCAAGTGGCCGCCGAAGAGAGCGCGGACTAGCGATCCCGGGAGAAGCCCTGCGACCTGCACCGTTCAATCAAGCAAAAAGCGGACACTTAGCCAAAAATCCTGGATTGTGCCGTACTCCAGGTAAGTCGTGGTGTCTGCGAAGGGGCACTCAGCGGGCCCGCTGACCCATTCGGCTACAGCGCGTCCTGGGTAGACTGCCGGAGTTTCCGTGGTTGCCGCTCAGCGGTAACTGCCTCTTACATTACCGACGGACCATGTCAATTCAACGAAGGTGGCGCATGCTGCCGCCGGGCAGGTTCTTAACCAACGGACGCAGGGAACGCGCGGACGGCTCCAAGTGATTGGGTAGCTGCGGGAAACACGGCAAAAATGTGCCGTGGTTAGAGTGGAGCAGGTATTCGATAGTGGAAAACAGGATGTTGTAAACCTCGTGAAGGCCCCGGCCAGAGCCCACGAGAGGTACCTGACCGGGTAAACCAGGTAATCCAATAGTTTCTATTTCCGGTCCAACCTGGGGATTGCTTTCATCAGCAGGACCGATAGAATTTGCCCACGATCATGGCAAGGAGCAGCTGTTTGTTTTGATCGCCGGTCGATCGAATACCCGCCAGTTGGATTCAGATCGCCGTCTTGCCTGATCCGCATTTGCCTCCAGTACAGGAGAAGTTTTGAATGAATTGCCGCCTTGGGTCCCAGAACCGTAGTGTCTCTGTACGTAGCCTTCAACCGCTCGATCATAGAAGCAATGCGTGGACGATTCGCGTTCTGGCGTTGCTTGCGTTGCTGTTTGGTACGGTCGCCGCAGTTAAGGTTCATGCGCAGACGGCGGTTTACAACGGCGGCATCACGAGCACACTTAACTCGAATTTCCTGCTCCCGATGAGTGTCACGGAAGATTCGAGCGGCAATTTGTTTGTTGCCGACAATGACTACAACAACGCGACCGCGACGGTCTATAAGATGACGCGCACCGGTCCGGGTACGTACGGAGCGCCGACAGCTCTTCCGGGGCCGGCGGGCGGATATCTCTGCCCTGGAGCGGGCTCGGTGAATCAGTGGGAACCGAACCCCTGCATCCGTGGTCTGGCCCTCGACTTCTATGGCAACCTGTGGGTCGCCGACTTCAACGGCGGTTCGGGCGGACAGATGTACGAGCTGGTCAATAACTCCGGGACCTTCGCGACGCCGGTAGCGGTTGGAACCGGATGGGTCGCTCCCTGGGGCGTCAGCGCCGATCCCGCGGGAAACATTTTTGTGAGCGACTACGGCGCCGAAACCGTATTGGAAATCACCAAAGCCTCGATTGGGCTGGGAACTCCGACCGTCACGACGATCGTGAACTCCGGCATAGTCGCGCAACCGCGCGGCCTGGCGGTGGACGCCAGTGACAACGTTTATGTCATCGACGGGAATGTAAGTCATGTGATGGAAATTGCCGCTCCTGCATATGCCTCTGCGAGCCCGGTGAATAATTACAGTTTCCAGGGACCGGGCGATCTGGCCATCGACGCCAGCGGCAATCTCTGGGTAACTGAGTTCCAGATGCAGAACGTTCGCGAACTCACGTTTGGAAGCAACTATCAGACGATCTTTGCCTGGGGCAGCGGACTGAATGGCCCGGTTTCGGTGTGGCCCGATAAGACGGACGGCACGATTCGCCTTGTAGACGCGTTCAACCACGCGATCAAAAAGATCATGCTCCAGCCAGCCGTCAATCTGGGAAGCACGGCGGTTGGTTCGACTTCGGCGGCACAGACCCTGACGTTCACGTTTACCGGCTACGCCAACGCCACGATCAACGCGCCTGTGGTTCTTACTCAGGGAATTACGGGCAAGGATTTTGCCGATGCATCGACGGGAACCTGCACAACCACCAATGGCGCGGGTCATCCTTATATCCCCGCCTCCAGCTGCACCGTGAGCGTGAAATTCAGCCCGTTGGCTCCCGGCCTTCGCATGGGTGCGGTGGAACTTCTGGACACCGGTGGGAACTTGCTGGCGGAAGCGCTTCTCTACGGGACGGGCACCGGGCCTCAGCTTACTTTCTCCGGCCCAGGTCAAACCGTCACGAAGCTGGCCACGTTAACGGCTCCCGGCATTCCGCAAAAAATCGCCGTGGATGCGAGCGGCAACGTGTATGTCGCCGATTCTTATATCAGCAAGATCTTCAAAATACCGGCGGGAGGCGGCACTCCGGTTCAGGTGGCCTCCGGATTCTCCGGTACGCCTTACGGTTTCACAGTGGACGGAGCAGGGAACCTTTTCATCGGCGATACCGACCATTACAGGATTGTCGAGGTTCTGGCGCCAGGTTACAGCACCATCAACTATGTGTCGCCGGTGCTGTCGGGACCTCCAGTGGGCCTCGCGGTCGATACCAGCGATAACATCTATGTTGCCGAGGCCGCGGGTGGTGGCGTCGCTGCTGTACAGGAAGTGACGGCAGCCAGCAGTTATTCCCACGTCCAGACTCTCAGCACATCGTTCCTCAATCCATTCGGAATTGCGGTCGATGCCAGCGGCAACGTTTTCGTTGCGGACAAAGGCGCCGCCTCCATCACCGAGATGGTGGGTGGATCCTCCAGCAACACGCACAGCTACGGTTCGTTCAGCAGTCCTGTGGACGTTGCCGTGGACGCGGCCGGCAATCTGTATGTTGCCGATAACGGCGGCGGCACGATCACGAAATTGACAAAGAGCAGCAATTACGCCACCTCGGTAACTCTGGCCAGCAGTCTTTCGACTCCGGCCGGAGTAGCTCTGGACGGCATGGGAAATGTCTATTATTCGGCCGACGGCAGCGATAACTCGGTGTACGAACTCGATCGCGTGCATGCGCCGGCGCTGGCTTTCCTGTCGAGTGCTTATCAGACGCTGAGCAGTGACAGCCCGCGGGCGGTCACGGTCTCTAACACCGGCAGCGCCGGATCGAATCTGACGTTCAGCGGGCTCGTTGCCACCACCACATCGGGTGGCGCGAACAGCTTTACCCTGAGCACCGGGATCAGCGATTGCACCGCGTCTTCCACTCTCACCAGCGGAAACAGCGACGAAAGCTGCGATGTCGGAATCAACTTCGTACCGCAGTCGGTTGGCGCGATTGCCGGCAAGGTGACCCTTACGGATAATGCAACGGGGTCGCCGCAGGTGGTCAACGTCAGCGGCACGGGCACGAAAGCCACACCGACCATCACGTGGGCCAGTCCGTCGCCGATCGGCTACGGCACAACGCTCGCCGGCGTGCTGACTGCAGCAGCGAAAAACGGGAGCAATACCGTGGCCGGGAACTATGCCTATACCGAACAGGTCGGTGCAGGCTCCCCGTCAGCCGTGACCGCTTCGACGGTTCTCGCGGTGGGCACGTATACGCTCACGGTGAACTTTACTCCGAGCGACACGACTGACTTCAATACGCCGGCTGCTGTGCAGGTTTCGCTGACCGTCAACAAAGCGACACCCACCATCACGTGGCCGACGGCCAGTGCGATCACCTATGGGCAGACGCTGGCATCCTCCACTTTGACGGGTGGAAGCGCGCTGAACGGAGCGACCGCGGTTGCGGGCAGCTTTGCCTTCACCGCGCCAACGACGGCTCCCAACGCCGGCACGTACGCTGCCAGCGTGACGTTCACTCCGACGGACACCACGGATTACAACCCGGCGACCAGCACTGTGAACGTGCAGGTGAATTTGGCAACGCCGACCATTACCTGGCCGACTGCCGGCGCGATCACCTACGGTCAGACGCTCGCCTCGTCGACGCTGACGGGCGGCAGTGCGAAAAATGGCACGACAACGGTTGCCGGCAGCTTCGCCTTCACGGCACCGACGACGGTTCCCAACGCCGGGGCTTACTCGGCGAGCGTCACATTCAGCCCCACGGACACGGCGAACTATAACCCGGTGACGAACACGAGCGTCAGCGTTCAGGTCAATAAGGCCACGCCGACCGTACCTACGCCGCCGACTGCCAGCAACATCACCTTTGGCCAGACATTGGCCTCATCCACCCTGACCGGTGGCGTTGCCAAGAACGGCACGACGACTGTAGCCGGCGCGTTCGCTTTCACGACGCCGACCACAGCACCGCCGATCGGAACCAAC
>DASZYN010000049.1:0-1708 GCA_035545435.1 Acidobacteriaceae bacterium
AGCCAGCTCATCAGGGTGAGGCCGGCGTAGGCGATCCAGAGGATGCCGAGGGTGTGGACATGGCGATGGACGCGGGTCCAGGCCCAGGGTGGAGGCGTAGCCGTCGCAATGGGAATGACCTGGCGCCCGCATCGCGGACAGTAGGGCGAATACGCATCGATCGGCTGGCCACATGCGCTGCAGTACATCGTGAGGACCTCCCCGCCTGGCGACAATAGAGGGTACGCAGGCGGACGGCGTCCGGTTCCGGACAAAAAGCTGCGATCGGCGTCCCGCGTTTGGTGGGCCGGACGCGTCGCGCCTGGCCTGATAATCTTGTGTTCGGCAGATTGCTGCTGCTCGGGGAGTTGCGGATGTCCTGGTTCAGGCGGGAAGACAACAAGATCGAGTCGGGCGAGAACCGGGTGCGCACCGAGGGGCTGTGGATCAAGTGCGAGGGGTGCAACCAGCCCATCTGGAAGGCGGACCTCGAGGCCAATCTGCAGGTTTGTCCGAAGTGCGGGCGGCACGGGCGGATCAGCGCCCAGGCGCGGATCAACAGCCTGCTGGACCCCGGCTACACGTGGCTGAACGGCGATCTGAAGTCGACCGATCCGCTGAACTTTGTGGACCTGAAACCCTACAAGGAGCGGCTGAAGAAGGCGCGGAGCCAGACGGGGCTGTACGACGCCATCGTGAACGTGCAGGGGCAGATGGGTCCGCATAACGTGGTGCTGAGCGTGATGGAGTACAGCTTTATCGGCGGCAGCATGGGCGCGGTGGTGGGGGAGACGATCGCGCGGGCGATCGACAAGGCCTACGAGGACCGGCAGCCGCTGATCACGGTGGCGGCTTCGGGCGGGGCGCGGATGATGGAAGGCATCGTGAGCCTGATGCAGCTGGCGAAGGTGTCGACGGCGCTGACGCGGCTGGACGAGGCGGGGATCCCGTTTATCTCGGTGTTAACTGATCCGACAACAGGCGGCGTGACGGCGAGCTTTGCCATGCTGGGCGACCTGAACATTGCCGAGCCGGGGGCGCTGATCGGGTTTGCGGGACCGAGGGTCATCGAGCAGACCATCCGGCAGAAGCTGCCGGAGGGCTTCCAGCGGTCGGAGTTCCTGCTGCAGCACGGGTTCCTGGACGCGATTGTCGGGCGGCACGAGATGAAGGCATACCTGATCCGGGCGCTGGACTTTATGGGCGTGCCGAAGGCGGCCTGAAGGACGGGGCGCGGAGCTGAGGGTACAGGGCGCAGGGCCCAGAACGCCGATTCGTCGCGGATTTCCCTTGGGCAAGTTGCATGTTGTTGATTCTGTGCGACTTCTCCTTGTTGACAAGCTTGTCAACTTTTTCTAATTCATTCTAAAGAACTTATTTACGGCCCTTGGGTTCCTGACGCGGCCGTCTGATACCAATTGCGGCCGTTTGTGTAACACGAGACGGCCGTGTGTGTTACAAACTTGGCCGTTTGATAACAAACTCCCGTCCGTTTCATCGGGTCTCGGCGGGCTTTTTGGCTTCGTCGCATCGGCTCGAGATGGGCTCCGGGCGATCTGCCCGAGGTCCAGACGAACGAAAACGGCCGCCACTCGGCGGCCTATCTGAGCAATCCCCTCTATTTTCAGAATACCAAACCGGGCGGGAAATCGTGCCAAACTTTTTGGGGTGATTTGGCGTGGAAGTCGTGTGGAATCACAGGTCATTACCTTGGTTTTGGGGGTGGGGG